>JANOJW010000526.1:0-5688 GCA_031418955.1 Hyphomicrobiales bacterium
TCCCGAAAGCGAGTCGTTGCCAAGGCCGCCGAGCAGCTTGTCCTTGCCGAGCCCGCCTTCCATGCGGTCGTCGCCGGCCTCGCCGTTCATGGTGTCGTCGCCGTCGCCGCCGTCCATCTGGTCGTAGCCGTTGCCGCCCGAGAGCGTGTCGTTGCCGGCCTCGCCCCACATCTAGTCGTTGCCGTCGCCAGCGTGCAACGTGTCGTTGCCCTCGCCCCCGTAGAGGTCGTCGTTGCCGGCGCCGCCGGTCAGGCGGTCTTTGCCCGTGCCACCATAGAGCCAGTCGTTGCCCTCGCCGCCGTCAAGCGTGTCGTCGCCCGCGCCGCCGTAGAGGCGATCGTTGCCAGCGCCGCCGAGCAGCGTGTCGTTGCCCTCGCCGCCGTCCAGCATGTCATTGCCATCGCCGCCGTCCAGCAGATCGTTGCCAGCGCCGCCATAGACGTTGTCGTTGCCGCGCGAGCCGAACACGGTGTCGTCGCCGTCACCGGCATTGATCACGTCGTTGCCGCGGCTGCCGGTGATCGTGTCGTTGCCGGCGAGACCGTTGATCGTCCACCCCGAGCCGCTGCTCGAGGTGATGGTGATGATGTCGTTCCGCTCGGTACCATTGAACGTCGGCATAGCTTTTCTCCCCGCATGCCAGTCGAATTTACAGTCAACTTAGCGGGCATCCCTTGAGAAAGCCGACTACCTTCATCGGTAACTTTCATGAAAAGTCCGACAAAAAACGGGGCATCGCGGTAAGCTTCTGGCAACCATGATAAGGTGCGATCAGCGAAAGGACGGGGAATGAGCGATGTGTTGCTGAGTGAGTCACGGAGCGGCACGCTGGTCGTGACGCTGAACCGGCCCGATGTGCTCAACGCGGTGAGCCGGGATCTGCGCGACAAACTGACAGCGACCCTCACGGCCGCCGAGCGCGACCCGGCCGTGAAGGCCGTCGTGCTGCGCGGCGCCGGCAAGGCGTTCTCCGCCGGCCAGGATCTCGCCGAGGCGGCGGAGGCGGATCTTGCCGACGTGCGCGCCTGGTGCGACGGCATGCGCGCGATGTACCAGTCCGTGCGCGCCCTCTCGAAACCCTGCGTCGCCGCGTTCCACGGCATCGCGGCGGGAGCCGGCATGCAGATCGGCCTGTGCGCTGACCTTCGCATCTCCCACACCACCGCCCGCATCGGCCAGCCTGAGGTCAAGGCTGGCCTCGCCTCTATCGTCGGCAGCTATCTGATGGGCTTGTACGTCGGCCACGGCGCCAACCTCGAGCTGTCCCTCTCGGGCGGCCTCGTCACCGGGGATCAGGCCTATGCCATCGGTCTCGTCAACCGGCTGGTCGCCGAGAGCGAAGTGGTGGACGTGGCGCTGATGTCAGCGGAGGAACTGCGCCGCGTGCCGCAGTCGGCGTTCCGCCTGACCAAGCAGCGTTTCCGCGAGCAGACGCAGGCCGGCTTCGACGAGGCGACGGCCTATGGCGTTCGCGCCATGCTCGAAGCCTACGCAACGGGCGAGCCACAGCGCGTCATGCGCGCCTTCGTGGAGGCGCGGCGGCAGCGGAAAGGGCAGCATGGGTGATCGAGTGCGGGAGTGGGCAGTCGGGCGTGACCAGTCGGGAGTGACCAGTGGTGCTGCACGGGCGGGCTGCGCACCGCAGCACAACCCCCACTGGCGACTGGCCACTCCCCACTCCCGCGCTGCACTTCGACTTCACATCATTCCGCCGCCAGCCGCCGCCTTGCTCCCGCCCTTGGCCCAGTCCTCTTGCTGCTGGACCGCGAAGATCGAAGTGTACCCGCCCGACCAGTCGGGCGGTAGCAGGCAGGGCCGGGGATCGTGATAGGCCCACTTCGCCGGTTGCCCGCGCACGATTGCGCCGTAATAGCGCGACTGCAGCGGATTGTAAGTGTAGGGCATCGCGTTGGCCGCCGAGTAGACGTTGAGCAGAAGCGGCCGCGGGATCGGCGACCAATTGGCCTTCGAGTAGTGCAGCGTGCGGCAGTTGTGCAGGGTGATCGAACCGGCGGGCCCCTCGAGGTAGACGACCTTCGACATGTCGATCTGGCCAGAATCCTCTGCACTCATGCAGCCGACCCATTCGCCCCGGGCGTTGTACTGGTTGACCACCGGGCCTTCGTGGCTTCCCGGCAGCACACCGAGCGGCCCCTGCTCGGCATCGCAATCGAACACGTAGGTGCCGGCGGTGCAGGGCGAGTAGTTGGTGTGCGGCCAGAACGAGATGTCCTGGTGCCACTTCACCTCGTCGCCGCCCTTCGACCATTTGAAGTTGAGCTTTGAGTGATGGAACTTGACGTCCGGGCCGACGAGGTCGGCGATCGCATCGGGGAGCGGTGAGTCTGCGGCCGACGCGTAGGCCCAGTAGTCGGGATGGTGATCGTTCATGCTGGAGAGGCGGCGCAGGCGCGGCTCGGTTGCTGAGTGCCCCTTGTCGAGATCCCAGACCGCGTCGGACGCGGGGACCTGCCGGCTTTTGTCGACCATCTGGTTGGTCGCCGCCTTCAGACGTTCGATCCAGTGGTCGGGCAGGAACTTCTCGAGCAGCAGATAGCCGTCGCGGAAATAGCGTTCGCGCTGCTTCTGGGTGAGCACGCGCGGCTTTTGCGACAGCACGTCTTCGGGCGTCATGGCAGCCTCCAGTTCTGTGATATATCAGACTACTCCGATCCGCCGCCCCGGTCAAATTGGCGAACTCGCGTTCGCGAGCCGCCATGGCGGCCTCATCAGGGCCGCATGGAAGGCCCCTCATGAGGGCTCATGAGGGGCTCCCCAGGCGCGGCGATGTGGGGCACAGTGACCTTGGTCCCCTCCACACGGAACCCCACACAGGAGCACGCCATGACGCCGGAAGAAAAACTGAAATCCATGGGCCTCACCTTGCCGAAGGTGCCGACGCCGGTCGCCAACTACGTGCCCTTCAAGCTCGACGGCCGCACCATCTACTGTTCGGGCCAGGGCCCTCGGAAGTCGGACGGTTCGGTCTATGTCGGCAAGGTCGGCAAGGAGTACACGGTCGCGGAGGCCTACGAGCACGCCAAGCTGGTGGGCTTAGGCCTGTTGGCAGCAGCGCAGATGGCGGCCGGCGGCAACCTCGCGCGCGTCGAGGTGCTCAAAGTTCTGGGCATGGTCAACGGCATCCCCGATTTCGGCGACCAGCCGAAGGTGATCAATGGCTGCTCGGATCTGTTCGTCGCGGTGCTCGGCGATCGCGGCCGGCATGCCCGCTCGGCGGTCGGCATGGGTTCGCTGCCCAACAACATGTCGGTCGAGATCGAGGCCGTGATGCGGCTCGTGGATTGAGGTTTCGGCACCTGCCTTGAAGCCTGGCACCCAACAGGAGCATCCCCATGTCCGATATGACCTTCCGTCTCGACGGGCGCGCGGCAATCGTGGTCGGCGCCGGGCTCGGCATCGGCCGCGCGATTGCGGAGACCTTCGCTGCCGCTGGCGCCAAGGTCGCCTGCCTCGATATCGACGAGGCGGGCGCGGCCGAGACCGCCGCCCGCATCGCCCAGGCTGGCGGCACGGCGCTCGCGCTCACCTGCGACGTGACGAGTGAGGCCAGCATCGCCGACGCCGTCAAGGCGGCGGTGGCGGCTCATGGCGCGCCGCGTGTGCTGGTCAATGGCGCCGCCCATCGCGAGCCGACCGGCACCGTGGTCGACATCGCGCCGGTCGACTGGAACCGCGCCATCGCCATCAACTTCACCGGCGCCTACCTGATGAGCCGTGCGGTGATCCCGCACATGGCCAGCGCGGGTGGCGGCAGCATCATCCACATCGCCTCGCAGATGGGCCGCGTCGGCGCACCCGGCCGCGGCGTCTACTGCGCCACCAAAGGGGCGCTGATCCAGCTCGCCAAGGTGATGGCTATCGACCACGCAGCCGACAACATTCGCGTCAATACGTTGTCGCCCGGCGCGATCGAGACCGAGCGTGTCGCGTTCCGCTACGGCACCATGGAGGGCGCACGTGCCCACTCGGTGCCGAAGCATCCGATCGGGCGCTTGGGCCAGGCCGAGGAGATCGCGCGCGGTGCGCTGTACCTCGCCAGCGACGCCTCGAGTTTCATGACCGGCGCCGACCTGCTGATCGACGGCGGCTACACCGCCGTCTGAGGCTTGAGTGCCGTCTCAGCGACGGGATCAAGCGGCGGTGCCGTCGTCACGCTGTTGCCCGGCGGATCGACCATGTCGACGATGTCGGCGGGCCGGATGACCACTGGACCTTCGATCAGATGGGGCTGCAGCCGTTTGCGCGGCACGTATCCCCCGCGCTCGCCAGCCGCGATCTCGGCTTTGGTCGGCCGTCGCCAACCGAAGTGGCGCGGCACGCTGTCGAGGCCGATCGGGTAGATCGTCAGCACGTCCTTGGTGACGTGCAGGCGCAAGAAGTTCTTGTAACCTCTGTTGCGGATCGCGGAGAAGCCATTGTCGGCGTGCGCCTGCGAATACCACGTCGCAATCCAAAGATAGACGCCGCACAGGAGGCCGGCCAGCAGTCCGCCGCCGAGCCACATGCTGGTGACGGTGAACGCGACGCGCCACCAGCCGACGACCCCCACATGCCGGTCGGCATACCAGAGCAGGAAGTGGGCAAGATAGGCCATCAGCATCACGTGCACGATCCAGAACAGGAGCGCCACGATCCGCCGCTTCCACTCGCTCTTGGAGCGAACGAAGAATTGGTAGATCAGGCCCAGCACCGACAGCACGGTGAACGCGAGGAAAGGTTGCCAGCGGCTGCCTTCGAGCAGGTAGTAGAAATACTGCAGCGGGTGCATGGGAAATGTGTCGAGGATCCGCCGGTCCTGGACGCCATCTCGTATGACGCCAAGCAGGATCGAGTCGAGCTCGACGCGGCGGCGGCCGGCCCCGAGCAGCACCTTGTGCGGCTCGAGTGGCGTCACCTCGACCGAGGTGAAGAACCAATACATCAGCGCATAGATGAAGCCGAGCGCCACGCAGAACGACCAGTTGGTGACAGGAAAGGCGAGAATGCGCTTCGTGAGACCGCGCGACACGTTCTTCGGCGGGTAGGCTGTCTCCGGCCGCGCGTCGTGCCGGGGATTGGCCGCCGTCTCGTTGTCGGTCGCGACCGGCGCATTGAGCGTGAACTCGACCAGCCGCGGTTGGCCGTTCGACGCCATCTTCCACGGCACTTGCAGCAACCGGGGCAAATGGTGAGTGGGTGCCAGATAGGCGCCGCCGCCACCGCTGGTGATCAGGTTGACCCGGTGCTCCTTGCTGAAATAGCGCGCGTAGTGATGCGAGTCGCCGGCAATGACGGTGACGACGCGCGCCTTGTCGATGGCCAGGTTGAGCACACGCTGCAGGTTCTCGGCATAGCTCGCGAACGATCCGGTCTCCGCCCCTTCGATCCAGCTCGGGTCCGCGATGCACAGGATGATGCGCCCCTTCGATTTGTCCTCGGGCAACTGCTTGGCGATCTCGGCGAAGTATTGCATCTGCCCGACGTCGAGGCTTGCGGTGAGCTGGATGTCGAGGCCCCAGATCCACCAGTCGTGCGGCAGCCGGATCGCCCAGTAGCTGCGATGCTGCTCGCAGGCGTAGCGGCCGATGTGAACCCCCTCCGAGATGCCGTCGCGACGCGAGCAGAACAGCCGGTCGAATGCCGAAAGGCCATCGTACCAATCGTGATTGCCCGGCAGCACCATCAGCC
>JANOJW010000527.1:0-2365 GCA_031418955.1 Hyphomicrobiales bacterium
CGAACAACTTCGGCTATACGCACGCCGCCGATTACCGGCCGGAGGAACGCACGCCGCTCATGATGGTGATCGGGGACAGCTTCATCGAGGCGCAGGCGGTCGACGTGGGCAAGACCGCTCCCGAGCTGCTGCACGCCGGGCTGCGCGGCAGCGGCCGCGTCTACAGCATCGGCGTCTCCGGTGCGCCGCTTTCCCAGTACCTGGTGTACGCCCAGTACGCGAGCCGCACCTTTCGTCCAGAAGCCATGGCGTTCGCCATCATCAGCAACGACTTCGACGAGAGCCTGCTCAAATATAAGTCCGAGCCCCGGTTCCATTATTTCAGTGATGATGGAGTACTGCGGCGAGTGGATTACGAGCTCTCGAAGACCAAGCAGGTGCTGCGGCATTCCGCTCTCCTGCGCTACCTGATGTACAACGTCGCCATCGAGCACCGCCTCCAGGCGATGCTCAATCCCGCCTCGCCCGCGGGCTGGGCCTCGCGCGACGCCGAGCCGCAGGAGGCGCTGGACCGTCGCGTGCGCGACTCGGAGCGTGCCGTCGACTACTTCTTCGAGCGGCTGCCGGCGATGTCCGGCCTGGATAGCCGCGCGATCGTCTTCGTGCTGGACGCGGTGCGGCCGGCGATCTATGCCGACGCCGACCTGGCGCGCTCGGAAAGCACCTACCACGCCCGCCTGCGGCGCTATTTCGCCGCCGCGGCCCGGGAGCGCGGCTACGCCGTGCTCGACCTGCAGCCGGTGTTCATCGCCCGGCACCGCCAGGACGGCCGGCGCTTCGAGTTCCCCACCGACAGCCACTGGAACGAGCTCGGCCACCGCGTGATCGCGGAGGAGCTCGCCAGGACCCCGGTCTTCAAGTCCCTGTTCCGGAACCCGGCATTGACCCCCGTCCTGCTCCGGAAGGACTAGCCCGCCGCGGCGGCAGCGCACGCCGAAGGCGATGAAAATGGGGTGTCCAGCCCGTCCAACCAAGGAAACCGTCACGATGTCTTTCCTCCTCGAAATCTACAGCTTCCTGCTGGCCCGCAAGAAGTTCTGGCTGCTGCCGATCCTGGTCGCCATGGTGATGCTCGGCGGCCTGGTGGTGCTCACGCAGGGCAGCGCCGTCGCCCCGTTCATCTACACCCTGTTCTAGCCGGGAGAGCCATGTCCACGCATGAGGATGTCGGCCGGGCGCACACGGTCCAGGTAGGCTCGGACCGCAGCTTCGGCATCGTATTCACCGTCTTTTGCGCCATCGTCGCCGGGGTGCAGTTCTGGCATGGCTCGCACACGGCCGCCTCGGGCTGGCTGATCGCCGCCACGGTGTTCGCGGCCTTCTCGCTGGTGTATTCCCGCGCGCTGCGCCCGCTCAACATCCTGTGGTTCAAGTTCGGCATGCTGCTGCACAAGATCGTCTCGCCGGTGATCCTCGGCATCCTGTTCTTCGCCGTGTTCACGCCCATCGGCCTGTGGATGCGCCTGATCGGCAAGCGTCCGCTCAGCCTGACCTACGACGACAACGCCGAGAGCTACTGGATCCCGCGCACCCCGCCGGGGCCCAAGCCGGGCACGTTCAAAAACCAGTTCTAAGCTGAAGGAAATCGCGTGCGAGTCCTAGGCATTTCCGCGTACTATCACGACAGCGCCGCGGCGCTGCTCGACAACGGCCGCATCGTCGCCGCCGCCCAGGAAGAGCGCTTCACGCGCAAGAAGCACGACGCGCGCTTCCCCAAGAACGCCATCACCTACTGCCTCGCCGAGCGCGGCATCCGCCTCGCCGACATCGACCACGTCGCGTTCTACGACAAGCCGTTCCTGAAGTTCGAGCGTTTGCTCGAGACCTACGTGGCGTTCGCGCCGCGCGGCTTCGAGTCGTTCCGCATGGCGGTGCCGCTGTGGCTGCGCGAGAAACTGTTCCAGAAGGACCTGCTCGGCAAGGAGCTGCGCGAGTACGACCCGCGCTTCGACTCGCAGAAGCAGCTCAAGTTTTCCGAGCACCACTTCAGCCACGCGGCGAGCGCGTTCTACGCCTCGCCGTTCGACCAGGCGGTGGTGCTGTGCATGGACGGCGTGGGCGAGTGGGCGACGACCTCGGTGTCGATCGGCCGCGGCGAGAAGCTCGAGGTGGTGAAGGAGCTGCACTTCCCGCACTCGCTCGGCCTGCTCTATTCCGCGTTCACCTACTACACCGGGTTCAAGGTGAACTCGGGCGAGTACAAGCTGATGGGCCTCGCGCCGTACGGCGAGCCGAAGCACGTCGACACGATCCTCAAGCACCTGATCGACCTCAAGCGCGACGGCAGCTTCCGGCTGAACCAGGACTACTTCGACTACTGCACCGGCCTGCACATGACGAACGCGCCCTTCGCCGCCCTCTTCGG
>JANOJW010000528.1:0-2317 GCA_031418955.1 Hyphomicrobiales bacterium
AACAAACTATTGGATAGGTCCAAGCTATACCGCACCACATTTAACTATTTTGGCGAACGGCAACGTCGGCATCGGGACGACAGGGCCAGGTCAACTGCTTGATATTGGCAGCACAACAACCAGTGCGTATGTATATCTCAAATCGCCTCTGGCAAGTCAGTCGGGGATGATACTGGCAGAGTAGAGTCGAAGAGAGGCGCGGTGACTTGGGGCAACGCCAACCTGCCATCGTTCCGTTTCCTCTCTCCGCTCATCGAACCGGACATGTGGATTTCCCTCATCCGGCTCTCCAGCTGACTTCACGCGAGGGCATGCGGCGTGCCGGCACGTTGCCGCAGCCGACCGAGCTCGAGGACCCCACGGTCGCCAAAGACGTGCTCGGTCGAGAACTGCAGTGATCCGCGCGAACGGACCTTGTGTCGACGTCTGAGGAAGTGACGCCACGCGGTTTGCGACGTACCAGTCGACCTCGCTGCAGGTCCGTTTCAGCGTGCCATAGCCGAAGTAGCCCTGCCAGCCCCGCAACAGACGGTCGAGCTGGTCGCGCACCTCGGGCCACGGCAGCACGTTGCCGGGCACCGTGAGAGCCTGCACCTTCTCCTCGAGCCGTTTCCGACTCTTCGGCGAGGGGGCCGCACCGAGATGGCGTTTCCCGGTCCGCCGATCCCAGAATGGACCGAAGGTGTAACCCAGGAAGTCGAACCGCTCGGTGCGCGCCTCACGCAGCTTGGGTCTTGGTCTCGTTCAGCGTCAGGCCGATGCGCGTCATCACATGCCGCAACGTCTCGTGGGCCTCGCCCGCACAACCGCGGGACAGGATCACAAGATCGTCAGCGTACACGACGACATGGGCTTTGAGACGTTGTCCGAGACCGTTTTGATGCCAGTACTTCAGGAAGCGGTTCATGTAGATGTTGGCGAGCAACGGCGAGATCACACCACCTTGCGGAGTGCCCATCGCCGATCCTTTGCCGCCAGTCAGCCGCTTCCGGCCTGTGCCATCCCTCGCTTCGACGGGCGCTTTCAGCCACATCTTGATGAGCGCCAGCACATGCTTGTCGCTGATCCGACGAGCCACACACTGGAGCCGCTCGTCGTGCGGGATCGTGTCGAAGTACTTCGACAGGTCCGCATCCACCACGTCCGTGTATCCGGCTTCGAGATGTCCGTGCACGCGTTCGACCGCATCCACGGCGCTGCGACCGGGCCGATAGCCGTACGCCTCGGGATCGAGATCGGCCTCGAAGATCGGCTCCAGCACCAGCTTGGCGGCCGTCTGCACCACACGATCACGGATCGTGGGAATGCCGAGCGGGCGCTCACCTCCACCGGGCTTCGGGATCGTCACGCGACGCACGGCCTGCGGCCGATACGTCCTCCCCCGAAGCTCCTCGGCGAGCCCGGCCAGCCACTCCTCCCGTCCCTGCGCCTCGATCATCTCGAACGTGACACCATCGACGCCCGATGCCCCCTTATCGGCCTTGGCCTGGGCATAAGCGTGCGCGAGAATGTCCGCTCGATAGACCTTGTCGTAGAGCTGGTAGAAGCGGAACCCAGGCTCCGCCTTGGCCTTCGCATAAAGCTTGCGCTGGAGCGTCGCGATCTTCTCGGGGGTTGTCAGGCTCATCCACCAATCCCGCTCACCGTCGGCACCTTTGCAAGCATGTCAGAGGCAGGGGCCTCTCCCTCCACCGGCATTACCCGGCTTCATCAGTACTGTATGGCCCCCTCCGACTTCCGGCGCGTCCGCCCCCCATGGAGACGTTCGGGCTGCTATCCCGACGGCACCCGATCTCCCCTGTCGCCCATAAACCCTTCTCCGGCATGCTGTCGCCATTACCCCGGTGGACCGGACGGGTGCACGCATCGATCACCTTCACCATCCGTTGGAGCCTTCCCCGAGTTAGGGGCGGGTCGGGGTCCACGACTTACGTTTTCGAGGCCTGCTCGGCGTTTACACGTTACGGCCTGCCGGACCGCTCGACCGCCCGAGGCGGCCTTTGTCACGAGGCGTCGACCCGGCAGTTGCCCACCGACAGTCGCTCGTCAGCTTCCGAGCCCAATCGACATCGGCTCGTGTGGTCTCCTCCTCCCACTGGGTCTATGATCGTTTCAGGACACACCCCACACCGACGACCGCGAGACCTTCCTGCCGATCGACGCCATGCGGCGCCTCGTCGGCGACAGGGTTGTCGGCGCGCGCGGGGCCCGCTTCCTGGGCGCGCCGACCGACTACAGCCACACCAAGACCAACGAGCACGACGCGCCCGCGATCCTGGCGCGACTGCGTGCCGACAAGGTCGACGCGGCATTGCTC
>JANOJW010000529.1:0-11121 GCA_031418955.1 Hyphomicrobiales bacterium
CGAGCTTTTCGCCCGCGCCGATGATGAGACCGCCAATGATCGCGCCGGGCACCGACGTGAAGCCACCGATGATCAGCACCGGCAGCGCCTTGAGCGCGAGAAACGTGATGGAGAACTGTACGCCGAGCTTGGTGCCCCAGACCGTCGCAGCGACGAGCGCCACGAGGCCCGCGACCAGCCAGACGACGAACCAGATCCACGAGATCGGGATGCCCACCGACTGCGCGGCGGCATGATCGTCGGCGACGGCGCGAAGTGCCCGCCCGGTCTTGGTGTACTGGAAGAACGCAGCGAGTGCTGCGACCAGTATGCCCGCGATCAACCCGCCCCAAACGTCGAGCTTGTTCACGAGAATTCCGCCCTTGAACACGCTCTCGAACAGGAACCAGGCGTCAGTCGGGAACAGGCGCAGCGGATAGACGTCGGAGCCAAACACCATCTGCGCCAAGCCTTCGAGTACGAACGTCGCACCGATCGTGGACATGAACAGCGTCAGGCCGTCCTGGTTGAGCAGCGGCCGCAAAACGTACTTTTCGATGACGGCGGCGCACAGCGCCATGATGCCGATGGCGAAGCTCAAGGCCAGCACCAGCGCCAACGGAAACGGCAACCCCTTCGCCACCATGAAGTCGAGAGAGCGCACCAGGGCGAGACCGGCGACGAGCACCATCGCGCCCTGCGCATAATTGAACACGCCCGAGGCCTTGAAGATCAGCACGAAGCCGAGCGCCACCAGCGAGTAGAGCACGCCGGCGAGCAACCCGCCGATCAGGATCTCGAGAAAGTCGCCGGGCTTGTCGAACGCCTTGGTCGCCAGAAAACCGATAAACACCGCCGCGATCACACAGAGCGCCACGTGCACCACTATGTCGACCGTCGATTTGCGGTCGCGACGCAACATCACGAACATCAGCGCCGCAAGCGCCGTGCCGATGCCGAAAGGGAGAACTGCCGTCATGGCTTGATCGAACTCCGAACCAATTCAGTGCGAGACGCCGAGATAGGCGTCGATGACCTTCTGGTCGCGCTTCACGACGTCGGGCGTGCCGTCGGCGATCTTGCGGCCGTACTCGAGCACGACGACGCGGTCCGACAGATCCATCACCACGCCCATGTCGTGCTCGATCAGCGCGATCGTCGTCCCCATCTGGTCGTTGACGGTGAGGATGAAGCGGCTCATGTCCTCTTTCTCCTCGAGGTTCATGCCGGCCATCGGCTCGTCGAGCAGCAACAGCTCGGGCTCCATGGCGAGCGCGCGGCCAAGCTCAACCCGCTTCTGGAGGCCGTACGGCAGCTTGCCGACCGGCGTCTTGCGGATGTGCTGGATCTCGAGGAAATCGATGATCTTCTCGACCGCCTCGCGGTGCGCCATCTCCTCGCGCATCGCCGGCCCGTAGCGCAGCATCTGCCAGAGCAGCCCCGTCTTCATCTTGAGCGTCCGGCCCGCCATGATGTTGTCGAGCGTTGTCATGCCCTTGAACAGCGCCACGTTCTGGAACGTGCGCGAGATGCCCTGGCTCGCCGCCACGTAGGGCCGCATCTCGGAGCGTTTCTCACCCTTGAACGTGATGGTGCCCTGCTGGGGATGATAGAACCCGTTGATGACGTTCAACATCGACGTCTTGCCGGCGCCGTTGGGACCGATGATCGCGCGCACCTCGCCCCGGCGGATATCGAACGATACGTCGGTGATGGCCTTGACGCCGCCGAACGCCAGCGACACGCCCTCGACTGTAAGCATCGGCTCGCCGATCTGGCGCGAGTCGGCGCGGGCTTCCGCCGTCGTGGTCTTGGGATCGACATGCACGTTCATTCGGCAGCCTCCTTCAGGGGCTGGTCCTTCGGCGCGTAGGTCTTCATGTCGACGATGCGGCAGGTGCCCTCGATGCGGCCCTTGCGGCCGTCCTCGAAGGTGACGTCGGTGGCGATGTGTCCGTCCTTCGAGCCGTCGTACAGCGCCTTGATGAGAGGCCCGTAGCGGTCCGCGATGAATGCGCGGCGCACCTTCTGCGTGCGCGTCAGCTCGCCGTCGTCGGCGTCGAGCTCCTTGTGCAGGATCAGGAAGCGCTTGATCTGCGAACCGGCGACCATCGCCTCGCCCGAGAGCGACTGGTTCAACTCGTCGATCCGCCGCTCGATCATCGCGTAGACGTCGGGGTTGGCGGCCAGCTCCTGGTAGCTCGCATAGATCACGTTGTGGCGCTCGGCCCAGTTGCCGACACTGGCGAGATCGATGTTGACGAAGGCCGTCGCGAAATCGCGGCCGTGCCCGAACACCACGGTCTCCTTGATCTCGGGATAGAACTTCAGCCGGTTCTCGATGTACTTCGGACCAAACAGCGTGCCGTCGTTGAGGCGGCCGACGTCCTTGGCCCGGTCGATGATGCGAAGGTGGCCGCGATTGTCGATGAAGCCCGCGTCGCCCGTACGCACCCAGCCGTCCGCCGTCTTGGTCGCGGCCGTCGCCTCGTCGTTCTTGTAGTACTTGAGGAACACGCCGGGGCTCTTGAACAGCACCTCGCCGGTCTTGTCCTCGATCCGGATCTCGACGTCCGGGCCGGGCTTGCCAACGGTCTCGGGGAACACCTCGCCGTCGGGTTGCAGCGTCACGAACACGCTGGCCTCGGTCTGGCCGTAGAGCTGTTTCAGGTTGATGCCGAGGCCGCGAAAGAACGAGAACAGTTCCGGCCCGATCGCTTCGCCCGCGGTGTAGGCGACGCGCAGATTGGAGAACCCCATGCGATTACGCAGCGGGCCGTAGACCAGCGCATTGCCGAGCTTGTAGAGCAGCTTGTCTTTCAACGGCACCGTGCGACCATCGAGGATCAGTGAGCCCGAGCGCTTGGCGACGCCCAGGAAATAGTTGAATATCCCGCGCTTCAGGGTGCTGGCATCCTCCATGCGCACGGTGATCTGCGTCAGCATGTTCTCGAACACGCGCGGGGGGGCGAAGAAGTAGGTCGGCCCGATCTCGCGGCGATCCTCGAGCGCGGTCTGCGGGCTCTCCGGGCACGAGACGCACAGTGCGCCGGCAAACGCCTGGCCGTAGGAGAAGATGTGATCGCCGACCCACGCCATCGGCAGATAGGCAATCATCGTGTCGTCGGGAGTGAAGTGATCGAACTTGTTCGCGTTGTTGCCCGAAATGACGACGTTGTCGAACGTCAGCATCACGCCTTTGGGCTGCCCCGTGGTGCCCGAGGTGTAAAGCATCACACAGACGTCTGATCCCTTGCCGAGCGCGACCTCATCGGTCCACGCCTTGGCGAGACCCGGGTTGGCCTTCATTTCATCCCGGCCGAGCTTCTGCACCTCACCGATCGAGTGGAGGTGCGTGGTGTCGTACTTATGCAGGCCGCGGGGATCGCTATAGACGATTGTCCGCAACGACGGCACCTGGTCGGCGATGGCGAGGAGCTTGTCGACCTGCTCCTGGTTTTCGACGATGGCGACCTTCACCTCGGCGTGCGAGAGAACGTAGGCCATCTCCTGCGCGACCGAGTCCTGGTAGACCGGTACGGGGATCGCACCGACGCTCTGCGCCGCGGTGAACGCCCAATAGAGATGCGGGCGGTTGTCGCCAATTATGGCGACGGTCTCGCCGCGCTCGAGACCATGGCGCGCGAGGCCGATGCCGAACGCGCGCACCTCGTCGAGCACCTGCGCCCAGGTCCACGTCTGCCAGATGCCCAGTGCCTTCTCGCGGAAGGCCGGCCGTGCGGCGTGCACAACGGCGTTGCGCGTCAATAGCTTGGGTACGGTGTCATGCACCGTCGCGACCGTTGCGGCCGCCGAATTCTGGCCAGCACTCAAGAGCCTTGACCTCCCACACACTTCGCCGGCACCGGTCGCCCTCGGGACGCCGATGTTCTCGTTATGCGCCGAAGCTGTAGTCGACCCCTGCGGCCGTGACAAGGCGCGGCCGGTTCACGACAAGTAACACTTTCGTACCGTAGACCTGCTAGGCGGGGACCCGTCTTCAGAACGACACGCAGTTGCGGCTCTCGGCCCGCAACACACTCTGCTGGTCGTGCCGCGCCTTCCAGGCCGCACGCAAACTCTCGATGCCAACCTCGGTCTGCGGCCCGGGGTCGAGCCACACCAGGAGCATACGCGACGGCTCCCGGGCGATCGCGCCTGACGCATTGCGCCACTGCCCGTAGCCGTCGAGCACCGTCAGGCCGTCGGGAAAACGCGGTGTCACCTCTGCATCGAGGAAGGCGCGCCACTCCTCCCCCGTCACGTCCGGCCGACCTTTGCGCCCCATCCCGAACACCAGCTCCAACCGCAGCATCGGCTTGGCGTTGCCGAGGCAAGAGACTGTGCCGGTCGGTGCAACATCGCGCGAGACGATGAGCGACGTCGCGGCACCGGCGGCGAGGCCGAGCAGCAGCCAGGCGGCGATCGTGCGCGGATGGATCATGATCTCGTGCCTCTCCATGTTGTCATTTGCACCGCCGCCTTGCCTCACGCTAGCGCGCGTTGGCATGCTCGCGGCGGAACCGCAACCAGCGCTCCGATCCCGTTCGACGCATGGCCGACCGGCGCACGAACTCGCGCTTGGCAGTTGGCGACGCCCTTGCGGTATGTAATCTTAAGTCGTACTCACCCCCGATCGGAAGCTTTCGCGAACCGACGCAAGAGGCAATCACGCATGCGATATGAGTCCCCGGATACGCTCGAGGCGGCATCCAAGTTGCTGGCCACCGCGAGTGGTGATGCGCGTATTCTCGCAGGGGGAACCGACCTCCTTGTCCAGATCAGATCGGAAGTTCTCAATCCCGAACTGGTCATCGACATCAAGCGCGTCGCCGAGACCCGTACGATCAAAGAAGAGGCCGGCGGCTGGCGCGTCGGCGCGGCCGTCACCGGCGCCGAGATGAAGGAGCATGCCAAGCTCAGGGCCGCTTGGCCGGGCGTCGTCGAGGCGGCGAACCTGATCGGCTCGACCCAAGTGCAGGGCCGCGCCACCATGGGCGGCAATCTGTGCAACGGCTCGCCCGCCGCCGACAGCGTGCCGGCCCTGATCGCGGCCGGCGCCGTTGCGACCGTCGTCGGCCCCAGCGGCCGCCGCGACATCAAGGTCGAAGACGTCATGCTCGCCCCGCGCAAGCTCGCGCTAGCCAAGGGCGAGATCATCGCCTCGTTTCTGCTGCCGGCCCAGAAGCCCAAATCGGGCGATGCCTACCTGCGCTTCATCCCGCGCACGGAAATGGACATCGCGGTGGTCGGTTGCGGCGTCGCGCTGACGCTCGATGCGGCGGGCACCTGTACGGCTGCCCGCATGAGCCTTGGGGCGGTGGCCGCGCGTCCGCTGCTGGTCGACGCCTCCTCGCTGGTTGGCAGCAAGGTCGACGACGCCGCGCTCGCCAAGCTGTCGGCTGCCGCTCAGGCAGCCTGTAATCCGATCGATGACAAACGCGGCACCAAGGAGTTCCGCGTCGATGTGGCTGGCGTTCTCGCCAAGCGTACGGCGCTGATCGCGCTCGAGCGTGCAAGGAAGCGATAAGATGGCAAAGCATCACGTATCCACGGTCGTCAACGGCGACCCGGTCGAATATCTCTGCGAGACCGAACAGACGCTGCTCGACTGCCTGCGCGACGAGCTGAATTTGACGGGCGCCAAGGAAGGCTGCTCGTCGGGCGACTGCGGCGCCTGCTCCGTCATGATGGACGGGCGTCTCGTCTGCTCGTGCCTGATCCTCGGTGTCGAAGCCGCCGGCAAGAAGATCGAGACCATCGAGGGCATGGCGCAGGGCGAGAAGCTGCACCCGCTGCAGCAGAAGTTCCTCGAGCACGCCGCCCTCCAGTGCGGCATCTGCACGCCGGGCGTGCTGATTGCAGCCAAGGCTTTGCTGGCGAAAAACCCTAACCCGACGGAGACCGAGACGCGTTACTGGCTTGCCGGAAACTTGTGCCGCTGCACGGGCTACGACAAGATCATCCGCGCTGTCATGGACGCCGCCGCCGACATGCGAAAGGGAGCCTGATCCATGCAGGAACTCGTCAAAGGTCCGAAGTACGACATCATCGGCACCCGTCCGATTCGTCCCGACGGAGCCGACAAGGTGACCGGCCGGGCCAAGTTCGGCGCCGACCACAACGTCGCCGGCCAGCTCGTCGGCCGGATGCTGCGCTCGCCGCATCCGCACGCGCGCATCAAGTCGATCGACATTTCGAAGGCCGCCGCACTCGCCGGCGTCAAGGCCATCGTCACTCGTGACGACTTCAAGGATCAGGCGTCCGAGTTCGTCCCCGCGGGCGAGATGCTGATCAACTACCGTGACGTCATCCGCAACGTCATGGCGCGCGAGAAAGTGCTGTTCGAGGGCCACCCGGTCGCCGCTGTCGCCGCGACCAGCGAAGCCGTCGCCCGCGAGGCCTTGAAGCTGATCAAGGTCGACTACGAGATCCTGCCCTTCGTCATCGACGTCGAGGAGGCGATGGCTCCCGACGCGCCGATCGTCGAGGACGGCATGATCACGCAGGGCATGGTGCCGCCGCCGACGAAACCCTCCAACGTGGCAAAGAAGGTCGAGTTCACGCTCGGCGACGTGGCCGAGGGCTTCAAGGCGGCCGACATCATCGTCGAGCGCAAGTTCAAGACGCAGCCCGTGCATCAGGGCTACATCGAGCCGCATGCTTGTATCGCCTCCGTTTCGGAGGACGGCACGGCCGAGCTTTGGACGTCGACCCAGGGTCACTGGATCGCGCGCGCACATTGCGCACGGCTGCTTGGCTGGGACATCACCAAGCTGCGCGTAACGTCGTCGGAGATCGGCGGGGGGTTTGGCGGCAAGACCGTCGTCTACCTTGAACCCGTGTCGCTCGCGCTCTCCAAGAAGGCGCGCCGTCCAGTCAAGATGGTGATGACGCGTGAGGAAGTGTTCCGGGCCTCGGGTCCGACCTCGGCCGCCACCGTCTGGGTGAAGATGGGCGCCAAGAAGGACGGCACCATCGTCGCCGCCGAAGGCATCCTGAAGTTCCAGGCCGGCTGCTTCCAGGGCAGCCCCGTGCAGCCGGGTTGCATGTGCGCGTTCGCACCCTATGACCTCGCTCACGTAAAGGTCACCGGCTACGACGTGCTCTCCAACCGGCCCAAGGTCGCAGCTTATCGCGCGCCCGGCGGTCCGATCGCCGAGTACGCAGTCGAGTCGGTGGTCGACGAGCTCGCCGAGAAGCTCGGCATGTGCCCGATCGAGCTGCGCCTGAAGAACGCGGCGAAGGAAGGCACGAAGGCCGCCTACGGTCCGAAGTTCGGCCCCGTCGGTCTCATCCAGTGCCTGGAGACGGCCAAGGACAGCCCGCATTGGAAGGCGCCGCTCGGCAAGAACCAGGGCCGCGGCATCGCTGCCGGCTTCTGGTTCAACATCGGCGGCGAGACCACCGTCAACCTGCAGCTCAACGAGGACGGCACGGTGACGCTGCTCGCCGGCACGCCCGACATCGGCGGCTTGCGCGCCTCGCTCGCCATGATGGCGGCCGAGGAGATGAAGATCCCCTACGAGAAGGTGCGGCCCTACATCGCCGACACGTCGGTGCTGGGCTACAACTTCCTTACCGGCGGCAGCCGCTCGACTTTCTCGTCGGGCATGGCCACCGTGGAAGCAGCCCGCTCGATCATCAAGCAGGCGTCGGGGCGCGCCGCCAAGCTCTGGGAGATCCCCGAGGACGCGGTGACGTTCGAGGGGGGCCAGTTCCGCCCTGCCGGCGACAACGCCGGCAAGCACAAGCCGATGGGCTGGCCCGACATCGCCAAGATGGCCGGCAAGACCGGCGGCTCGCTCGTCGGCGTCGGCGCCATCTCGGCGCAGGGTGCCGCCCCGAGCTTCGGCGTGCAGATCGCCGACACCGAGGTCGATCCGGGCACCGGCAAGCTGACGGTCACGCGCTACACCGTGATCCAGGATGCCGGCCGGGCGATCCACCCGTCCTACGTCGAAGGCCAGTTCCAGGGCGGCGCCGTTCAGGGCATCGGCTGGGCGCTCAACGAAGAGTACATCTACGGGGCCGATGGGAAGCTGCAGAACGCGGGCTTCCTCGACTACCGGATCCCCGTGGCCTCCGACCTGCCGATGATCGATACGATCATCGTCGAGGTGCCAAACCCTCGGCACCCCTACGGGGTGCGCGGCATCGGCGAGACACCGCTCTGCCCGCCGATGGCGGCGATCAACAATGCGGCGACCCGCGCGACGGGCGTGCGCATGTTCGAGCTGCCGCTGTCGCCGCCCAAGGTGCTGAAGGCCATGAAGGCCGCCGGCAAGGCCTGAGGTTTTTCCTGCTTGCGTCTTCGGTTGCCCACCCGCACCCGGCGCCGTGACACGTCGAGGCCCGCGCGGAGAAATCCGCGCGGGCCTTTTTGCTGTCTGACAAGTGATTGGGATACGCTCTACGAATCCGTGCTTGGAGAGGGGTGACCTTATGGAACTCAGGACATTTGTTGACTAGGCGCAAGTCATCACAGCCGCTGCGACGCTTTTGACTCTTGTTGCGCTCCTGATGCAGGTTCGCCTGCTCAAGAGCCAAATCTTGATGACGAACCAGCTCAGTGATGGCAGACGAGCGGAAAGTCTGGGAATTAGCTGCGAGCGATCCATCCTCTCGCGACGGACTGCTGCGAGAAGTGTTCCCTGGCAATGGCGTCAACACGCCGAGCGAAACCATGAACCTTTCGATGCTGATGGATCACTATGAAAAGGTCTTCTTCCAGCACGCGAATGGTGCATTTCCCGCCGAGTTATGGCCGTCCTGGGAACGATGTTTACCACAGATGATCGCCAACCCGCGCGTTTACGCCTATTGGCAGGCATCAAAGGGAACATTCTGGAAGGATTTCGTCGACCATTTCGATCCGAAGATCCAAGCGCTGGTCGATCGCGTCGCGAAAGGCGGCTGAGCCGCTGAGCCCCACCCTGCCCGCGCTGCGTGCCCAGGCTTCTCGGGCTTGTCAGCGGCAGATGACGGTCTCGCCGACTAAATCGCCGCCGTCGATGACTTGCGCTTGGGCAGTTTCGCTAATGACCTGGCCAGAGCCCGCTCAGCGATCCTGAGGTCGTATTGGCTTTGCAGGTTGAGCCAGAATGTGGGGCTGGTCCCGAACCAGTGGCCGAGCAACACTGCGGTTTCGGCCGTGATCGATCGCTCCCCGGCGATGATCTCTGTCAGCCGGTTCGCCGGTATCTGGAGCTGACGCGCCAGTTCGGACGCAGAGAGGCCGAGTTCATCGAGCTCATCCCTCAAGTGCTCTCCAGGATGGATCGCCAATCTGGTCATGAAAACCTCAATGGTAATCGACGATTTCGACGTTCTCGGGTCCGCTGGCGCCGGCGGGCCACTCGAAACAGATGCGCCACTGATCGTTGATCCGAATGCTGTACTGGCCGTTCCGATCGCCACTCAGCGCTTCGAGCCTGTTGCCCGGCAAGGCAGCGAGATCCTGCAGGTTGACCGCAGCATCGAGGCGATCCAGTCGCTTTTGAGCTTGGCGCGCGAAGTCCGAAAACTCCTTCACTCTCTGCCCGGCAGCGAACCTGGCCGAACGTCTGTTGCGATAACTCTGGATCATGAGCGATGCCGGTATGGGTTACGTATGGCATATCACTAAGAATTCGCAAGCGGACCCTACCCTGGTCGCGTACTGGTCACGAAACAAAGCGCGGCAGGGACCGATTGTCCTAGCGGAATCCGCCGATCGCCGGCATTGACCCTTGCTGCTCCCATGCTATCCAGCCCACCACGGGGCGCGCGCGGGGCAGGGCAGGGCTGAACAGTCATGAAGGACATCATCGAGGAACTCGAGCGGCGACGTGAGACGGCGCGTCTGGGCGGCGGGCAGCCTCGCATCGACGCCCAGCACGCCAAAGGCAAGCTCACTGCGCGCGAACGCATCGACCTCTTGATGGACGAGACCTCCTTCGAGGAGTTCGACATGTACGTCGAGCACCGCTCGACCGACTTCGGCATGGAGAAGACCAAGATTCCGGGCGACGGCGTCGTCACCGGTTGGGGCACAGTCAATGGCCGCGTCGTCTACGTGTTCGCCAAGGACTTCACGGTGTTCGGCGGCTCGCTCAGTGAAGCGCATGCCAAGAAGATCATGAAGATCCAGGATATGGCGCTGCAGAACCGCGCCCCCATCATCGGCCTGTTCGATGCCGGCGGCGCCCGCATCCAGGAGGGCGTCGCGGCGCTCGGCGGTTATGGCGAGGTGTTCCTGCGCAACGTGCTCGCCTCCGGCGTCATTCCGCAGATTTCCGTGATCATGGGACCGTGCGCGGGCGGCGACGTCTACTCGCCGGCGATGACCGACTTCATCTTCATGGTGCGCGACACGAGCTACATGTTCGTCACCGGGCCCGACGTCGTGAAGACGGTGACCAACGAGACGGTGACCGCGGAAGAACTCGGCGGCGCGCGTGTGCACACCACCAAATCCTCGATCGCCGACCGTGCCTACGAGAACGACGTCGAAGCGCTGCTGCAGATGCGCCGGCTGATGGATTTCCTCCCCGCCAACAATACGGCCGGCGTACCCGCGTTACCGACCAAGGATCGGGCCGATCGCGCCGAGGCCAGCCTCGACACGCTGATCCCCGACAACCCCAACAAGCCCTACGACATCAAGGAGCTGATCCACAAAGTCGTCGACGAGGGCGATTTCTTCGAAATCCAGGATGCGTTCGCAAAGAACATCGTCACGGGCTTTGCGCGCATGGAGGGCCGCACCATCGGCATCGTCGCGAACCAGCCGATGGTTCTCGCCGGCGTGCTCGACTCGGATGCCTCGCGCAAGGCCGCAAGATTTGTGCGCTTTTGCGATTGCTTCGAGGTGCCTGTAATCACCTTCGTCGACGTGCCGGGCTTCCTGCCCGGGACGGCACAAGAATACGGCGGCCTCATCAAGCACGGCGCCAAGCTGCTGTTCGCCTACGCGGAAGCGACGGTGCCGAAGATCACGGTGATCACGCGAAAAGCCTACGGCGGCGCCTACGACGTGATGTCCTCGAAACACATTCGCGGCGACGTCAACTACGCGTGGCCAACAGCCGAGATCGCGGTGATGGGCGCCAAGGGTGCAGTCGAGATCCTCTATCGCGCCGAGCTTGGCGACCCAGCGAA
>JANOJW010000530.1:0-11769 GCA_031418955.1 Hyphomicrobiales bacterium
GAGTCTGGGCCGTGTCTCAGTCCCAGTGTGGCTGATCGTCCTCTCAGACCAGCTAAGGATCGTCGCCTTGGTGAGCCATTACCTCACCAACTAGCTAATCCTACGCGGGCTAATCCCTCAGCGATAAATCTTTCTCCTCACGGACGTATACGGTATTACTCCAAGTTTCCCTGGGCTATTCCGTACTGAGGGGGATATTCCCACGTGTTACTCACCCGTCTGCCACTCCCTATTGCTAGGGCGTTCGACTTGCATGTGTTAGGCCTGCCGCCAGCGTTCGTTCTGAGCCAGGATCAAACTCTCATGTTGAAGAGATTTGATTCTGGTTTGGCTTGGAGGTTAATCCAAGGATCTGCGTAACGGGCACCTTCACACTAGACAACGATTGCGAGTCGCCCCACAAACGTCGCCATGGTGATGGCTGAAACGCAGTATCGCCAGAGTCTGTTTAAGGTCTCGACCGTGACTAGCACGAAATCGCGACCCGCCAGGACCCCGCCGCCTGCGTTTCCCTTCCTTCTATTCAATTGTCAAAGAGCAACTCTGACCACCTCGAAACACCACCTGCACGGCCAGTCGGTTTCCCGACCCGCCGGCTCAAACAGGAAACCGTATCAGACCTTCGCCTGATGGCTTCGTGCCGGTGTTGAGTTGTCGTTCGTCAGAGGTCCGTGACAGCAGCGCCGTCCGAACGAGGGGCAATAAACCCGAAGCGACCGGCCATGTCAACACCGATCGCAAGATTTTCTTCAGGGCCTGCCAGTTTTCACGTCATCACTTTGATTTTTCTGGATTCTTTCTTCCCCACCTACTGCGGGAAAGGCAAGTGCCGCGAGAGCGACCGGGGGCCGTCTCGTTAACGCCACCTTCTTCGCCGACAGAGGTTCCCGATTGCCAGCGCACCAGCTAGCATGACAGCCAGACCGAAGGGGGATCGGCCACGCGTGATGGAGCTCAGACGGCACGCTCCCGTTGGACGGGCACGGCGCAGCTTCGTGCTCGACCAGCCGCGAGGTCTCCCGCACCTGTATGCGGCCCGCAAGCGGCGTCCGCTGCCCGATCTGTTCGTTGCCGATCGCGCGGAAGCCCGCCGCGGCGGTCGGTTCCGCTGGTTCTTCAGCACGTGCCTCGCGGCTGGTGTCGGAGCGGTTGCTATTGCAGCAGTGATGCTCGGGTCGATCGACAGCCGCGATGGCGGGGGCCGGCCTCTGCCGCCGCTCATCCGACAAGAGCCAGGGCGCCCGACCCCCGCCAGGCCCGGGACACCCGCTGACGGGCTGAAGTGGTCCACCCCAAAATCCGATCGGTTGCAGACCATCACAGGGGCAGCTTCGACGCGCTTCGACGTGCAGGACACGCTGAAGGAAACGCGGCTCAATCGCGAGTATCTACAGAAGCGTCCCTATGCCCGCATCGTGATGCGGCTCGGCACCATTGCGCCAGATCCTTCGGTGCAGCTGCCGCCGTTCAAGCCCGAGACCCTCTACGGCTTCAACCTCGAGGGCGAGGCTGGAGCCAAGGGCCGGATGACACCCGCTGGTGGGGAGATCACATTTCGCGTCGTCGAACTGCTCGGCAGCATCTTGCCGACCGAGGATGGACAAGAGCTCAACGGGCAGGAGGCCGCCGACCTGCTCAAGCGGTCGAGTGAAAGCGCGCAGACGGGGGAGCCGAGCATTCGACCGACGTTCGTACCGGAAGGGGCGAAGCTGACATTGCCGAAGGCAGATGCGCGAGGTCGAGGCCGCGTGGCGACCAACGGTGAGCCCAACACATCCGTGCTCGAAAAGACCATCCACGAGGGCGAGGACCCAGCACAGCAGGACGGCGACGCCGCGCTGGCGTCGAGCCTCTATGCTAGCCTGTACTTCGGCGCCAATGCCCAGGCCATCACACCGCAGACCATTATGCGCGTGCTGCGCACGCATGCTCACGATGTCGACTTCCGCCGCCGCACACGGGCCACCGACACCGCTGAATTCTTCTTCGAGCTTGGCGAGGAAAGGGGCATCGAAAGCCCGCCCGGCGAGCTTCTCTTCACTGGACTGACCGTCGGTGGACACGCTCAGCGCTTTTTCCGGTTCCGCTCGGCCGACGGAAGCATCGACTTCTACGACGAGCACGGCAGCAATTCGCGCCGCTTTCTGATGCGCCAGCCCGTGCAGAGCGACGAGGCGCGACTGACGTCGGGTTTCGGCATGCGGTTCCATCCGCTGCTCAACCAGCGCAAAATGCACACCGGCGTCGACTGGTCAGCACCCACCGGCACGCCGATCCTCGCAGCCGGCAATGGCGTCGTCGAGGAAGCTCAATACAAGGGCCAGAATGGCAATTACGTCCGCATCCGGCACGCCAACGGCTATCAGACCGCCTACAGCCACTTGAGCCGGTACGCGATCGGGATCCGGGAAAGCGCTCGCGTCCGGCAAGGCCAGGTGATCGGTTTCGTCGGCAATACGGGCCTCTCCACGGGGCCGCATCTGCATTACGAGATCATGGTCGAGGAGCGCTACGTCGATCCCGTCAAGATTCCGATCGTCGAGAGTCGCAAACTGTCGGGTAAGCAACTCGCCGACTTCCAGCGCGAACGGGTGCGCATCGAGCATTTGATGACGCTGCCGCCAGTGCGCGTGACGCACGTCGACAGCAAGCAGTAAGCCCACCCACGCCGCAGGACGGTCTTGCGGCCGATCGGTTCAACCTGAGATTGCCGTTTCGCATGATCAATCTCTGGATACGTTGACCGCCACCAACCGTCGTCTCACCTTCGGTTCCCTGACATTGGTCTCGCGTCGTCGCGCAGCGGCAAACTCCGCTGCATGGCCGTATGGAATTGTTGGTCGCGTCCACTCGCACAGTGCGTAGCGAGGCGTATCGTGTGGCGTCGGTATCTGCAGGTTT
The DNA here is from genome assembly GCA_031418955.1 of Hyphomicrobiales bacterium. Taxonomy (GTDB): domain Bacteria; phylum Pseudomonadota; class Alphaproteobacteria; order Rhizobiales; family Hyphomicrobiaceae. Next base: position 2,902 of record JANOJW010000530.1, read on the forward strand.
GTGCGCTCGTCGTTGCCTGGTGGTTGCCGGGGGGCTTTGCGTTTGCTTCGGATGCTGCGCGCGCGTCCGATGCATGGGTGACCGTGGTCGAGGCGGCGCCAAAAGATTTCTTCTATGAAGCCTGGGCAGGCGGTGACGGCGGCGGCCGCAGCATGTCCGTTTACGGTGGCATGACTTCGTCGCTGTCCGGCGACATTCGTGGCGATGGTTTTCGGCTTCGGTCTGCGGGTGCGTACGGCACCTACGCCTACACACGGTCCTATGCCGTCGACGGGCGCAAGGCGTGGCAGGATTTCGCCGGCACCATGTGGTCGACCGACCTGATGCTTGGTTATCAGGCTGCAGCCGGACCGTGGATCGTGAAAGCCTTCGTTGGCGCGTCCCAGGAAACGCACGTCGTCCGCCCGCGCGGCGGCGACGGGTTAGCCGTCGACACCGAGAACGCGGTCCAAGGCGACCGCCTGGGATTCAAGGGCTCGCTCGAAACCTGGCTCAACATCGATAACATCGCTTTCTTGCAGACCGACCTGTCGTGGAGCTCGGCCTTCAAGGCCTACGGTGGTCGGGTACGGACTGGATATCGACTGAACCCGGCGCTCTCGACGGGGCTCGAAGCCGGCATCCACGGCAACGTCAATCACGACGCCGGACGCGCCGGCGCCTTCCTCCGGTTCGAATGGACGGGCGGCGAAGTCTCAGCCTCTGCGGGCGCTGCCGGCAACCATCATGACGTGACCGGGATCTATGGCTCGCTCGGACTGATGATCCGGTTCTGACGGAAATTTCAGGCGCTCGCTTACTGTGCGGGCCACGACACGAAAACTGTGCTACGATTGGTCGTATAATGCGGCTTCGGACTTATCCGGAGACCCCACGTCAATGGAGGTTGCCGTGAAATCCATCCTCGTTCCCGTCGATCTGACCGATGCGTCCGCGTCCGTGCAAGCGACCGCGGAACTCTTGGCGGCCCGCGTCGACGGCACGCTCGAAGGTGTTGCACTCCGGCCGATCCACGTCGAGATCGTGGCGCCCGATCCGATCGTCGCCGTCACGTTTCCACCCGCCGATTGGAACGACACCGAGTTCATAGGCCGAGCGCGCAAGTCGTTCGAGAGCCACTGCAGCGCCCGCCCCGGCATCAAACACCGCTGGCGCGGGGGGCCATCGGTCGACGACGCCGGCTTGGGCAGTCTCGCGCGCGTGTACGACATCTGCGTGATCGGGCGGCCGTCAAACTCCGGCACGGGTCCTCGGATGACCACTCTGGAAAGCGCGCTGTTCGAAAGCGGTCAGCCAGTGATGGTCGCTCCACCTGTTGTGCCCAAGACGATCGGCGAGAACGTGGTGATCTCATGGAATTGCAGCACCGAGCAGGCGAGCGCCACGGCGTCCGCCATCCCGGTGCTGCGGTCCGCGAAAAGCGTCACCATCATCACGATCGAGGGCCTGACCGTGCCAGGACCGACTGGCGCGCAGTGCCGCGACTGGCTTGCGACGCACGGCATCAACGCCCGCGAGTACGCCATGGGCAACGGTGGCAAGCGGCCAGGCGAGGTGCTGATTGCGGAAGCGCAGAAGCTCGGCGCCGATCTGATCGTCAAGGGCGCCTACACCCAGAGCCGGCTGCGCCAGATGATCTTCGGCGGCGCAACGAGCCATCTGCTTGCCTACTCGCCACTGCCCATGCTGATGGCGCGATGACAGCAGGCCCTAGGTCCGGAGGGCCCTGGATGGCTAAGACCGACATGACACGGCACTGCCGCTGTCGGGTCACGCATGTAGCGCAGGCGCTTCTACCCGACGCTCGCAGGCCGGCAGCCCGCGACGTCGGCGGGTGAGAGAACGAGAAGTGCCATGAAGAACGCCGCCTTTTCACTCGTCATGCTGCCGCCGCAGACCGAGGTGCGACGCGCCTGGGCCGCCCGTATCGCTGCCGACGATATCGGCGTGCGCGTGCTGCAACCGGAGACGACGCAAGAGGCCATCGAGGCGATCCGCGATGCCGACGCCGCGTTCGGCGCGCTGCCCCGCGAGCTGCTGGCGGCGGCGAAAAAGTTGCGCTGGCTACAGACGCCACAGATCGCGCCGCCTGCAGGGTTTTACTACCCGGAACTTGTCGCGCATCCCGTCGTCGCCACCAACTTCCGAGAAATTTTCAACGATCATATCGGCGCGCACATCATGGCCTTCGTGCTCGCGTTCGCGCGCGGGCTCCACTACTATTTTCCCCAGCAGATGCGCCGCGAGTACACGCCGCGACCGCTCGACACCGGCGTCCTCCACCTGCCGGCGTGTACGGCGCTGATCCTGGGCGTCGGCGGTATCGGCGCTGAGGCGGCGCGGCTTGCCCATGCTTTCGGCATGCATGTGATCGGCATCGACGGGCGGCGCACCGAATTGTGCCCGGGGCTCGCGGAGCTGCACCCGCCCGATAAGCTCGACGCGCAGCTCCCCCGCGCCGATTTCGTGATCATGACGATCCCGCATACACCGGCAACGGAAGGGCTGATGGACCGCGCACGGCTCAAACGCATGAAGCAGAACGCGTTCCTGATCAACATCGGTCGCGGCATGACCGTCCGGCTCGACGATCTCGTCGCTGCACTCCATGCCAGAGAGATTGCCGGTGCGGGGCTCGACGTGTACGAGGTCGAGCCGCTGCCGTCGGATCACGCGCTGTGGTCGGCGCCGAATGTGCTGCTGACGCCACACTCGGCCGGGTTCGGTCCCTATCTCGACGACCGCCGGCTCGAGATCATTCTCGACAACTGCCGCCGGTTCGCGCGCGGCGAGCCCTTGCGCAACGTCGTCGACAAGGCGACATGGTTTTGAATCTGGATCCCCTCTCCTTATTCGCCCTCCACTTGGCGATGGGAAGAGGGTCAGGGGCGGCGAAATCCCTCTCCCCGTCGAAGCGCAGACGTCGGGAGAGGGAGGAACGAGAGATATCCATGAAAGTCGTGATGTGCGAGACGTACGGGCCGCCGGAAACTCTCGTGGTGAAGGACGTGCCGTCGCCGGTGCCGGGGCCGGGTGACGTGAAGATCCGTCTGCGGGCGCGCGGCGTCAGCTTTGCCGACGTGCTGCGGGTTGCGGGCACTTATCACGTCAAGACAGCGCCGCCGTTCGTTCCGGGCGGGGAGGCGGCGGGCGAGATCGTCGCGCTCGGCTTGGACGTCAAGAGTGTCGCGATCGGCGATCGCGTGCTGTGCAATGGAGGTTATGCGGAAGAAGCCGTGCAATCGGCCGCGAGCGTCATCAAGCTCCCCGCCAGCGTGAGCTTCGAGGCGGCGGCGTCGTTCCGTTCCAACTACACGACGGCGCTCTACGCCATGCAGCGGGGCCGGCTGCAACCGGGTGAGACGGTGCTCGTGCATGGCGCGGCGGGCGGCGTCGGGCTCGCAACCGTCGATGTGGCCAAGCTGATGGGCGCGCGCGTGATCGCGACGGCGCGCAACCCCGAGCGGCTCGAGATCTGCAAGAAACTCGGCGCGGACCACGTCATCGACTACAGCGCGGGCTTTCGCGACAAGGTGCTGGAGCTGACCGGCGGACGCGGCGCCGACGTGATCATGGATCCGGTCGGCGGCGACGTGTTCGATGAATCGATGCGCTGCGTCGCGCCGTTCGGGCGCATTCTCATCGTCGGCTTCACCGGCGGCCGTCCGGCGCTCGCCAAGACCAACCACCTGCTTGTCAAGGACGCGGAGGTGATCGGCTTCACCATCGGCGCGCTGTCGAAGCTCGATCCGGCGCGCGCGAAACGCAATCTCGAAGTGCTGGTCGGCTGGCTCGGGGCGGGGCGGATCGCGCCCTACCATTCGCATGCGCTACCGCTCGAGAAGGCGGCGCAGGCGATGAAGCTCGTCACCGACCGCAAAGTGATCGGCAAAGTGCTGCTCGTCTGAGCGGAGCCTCGTCTGAACGGCGCATTGCGCGAGATCATGGCACGCCACACTCTCGACGCCCCACCTCTTGCGCGGTCGCTTGGCAGAGGTGATCGCGCATCGATGCGAGCGGAGGGCGGATGACTGAGGCCACATTCTCGACACCGCTGATCGCGCTGGAGGCGGTGGCGCTCGATACGGAGACCACCGGGCTCGACGCGAAGTCGGCGCGCGTGATCCAGATCGCGGCCGTGCGGATATCGAACGGCGCGCTGGCGACGGCGGCGCCGTTCGACACGCTGGTCGATCCAGGCGTGCCGGTGCCGGCGGCCACGACCAAGGTGCACGGCATCACCGACGCGGCACTGCGCGGCCAGCCCGCATTCAAGGACGTCGCCGGTCCGCTCGGGGACTATATCGGCGCTCGCGTGGTGATCGGACATACCGTCGGCTACGACATGACCGTGCTCGGGCGCGAGCATGCGGCGGCAGGGCTCGCAGCGCCGCGATGGCGGACCCTCGACGTGCGCCCGCTGGCGCGAATCGTGGCGCCGGGCCTTGCCGGTTATAGCCTCGATCGCCTGTGCGAATGGCTCGGCATCGCAATCACCCAGCGGCACAGTGCGCTCGGCGATGCGGAGGCGGCAGCGCAGGTGTTCCTGGCGCTGCTGCCCAGACTGCGCGAGAAGAACGTGCGCACGCTTGCGGAAGCCGAGGCTGCGAGCCGGGCGCAGATCGAGACCGAGATGCTGTCGGGCGCGCGGCAGTACGCCATCGACGGGCCGCCGCCGCCACCCGCCCTGCAGCGGATCGACAGCTTCGCCTATCGCACGCGGGTTGCCGACGTGATGAGCGCGCCGCCGCTCTTCGCCGACCCCGAGATGCCCTTGCGCGACGTGATGCGCCAGCTCGTCGATCCAGGCTCCTCGAGCGTGTTCGTGCGGCTTGTCAGCGGCGATGTCGGCATCATCACCGAGCGCGACGTGCTGCGGGCGATCAATGCCGGCGGGCCCGATGCCCTGGCGGCGCCGGCAAATACCTATGCGCAGGCGCCGCTGCAGAGCGTGCGCGCGGACGACTACCTGTATCGCGCGCTCGGCCGCATGAGTCGCCTCGGCATCCGCCATCTGGGCGTAACGGACGCCGGCGGCACGGTCGTCGGCGCGGTGACGACGCGCAACCTGCTCAAGCACCGCGCCAGCGCCGCTACCGTGCTCGGCGACGCCATCGAACAGGCAGCGTCGGCTGTGGATCTGGCGGCAGCCTGGTCACGGCTCGCACCGATGGCGCGCGGCCTGATGGCCGACGACGTGCCCGCACGCGCGATCGCGGGCGTGGTCAGCGCGGAGATCTGCGCCATGACGACGCGCGCGACCGAGCTTGCTGTGCGCCAGATGCGTGACGAGGGCCGGGGCTCGCCGCCGCAGCCGTTCGCGGTGCTGGTGTTGGGCTCGGCGGGCCGCGGCGAGAGCCAGCTCGCCGCCGACCAGGACAACGCCATCGTCTACGGGCAGGGGGCCGAGAACAGTCCGGCCGACCAATGGTTCGCTGCGATGGCGACGCGCATGACCGACATCCTCGATCAGGCCGGCATTCCACTGTGCAAGGGCGGCGTGATGGCGCGCAACCGTACCTGGCGCATGGATGTCGCGGACTGGACGACGACCATCAAGGGCTGGGTGCGCCGACAGCGGCCTGAGGATCTGCTCAGCGTCGACATCTTCTTCGATGCGGTGCCGGTCTACGGGGCGAGCGAACTTGCCGAGCGGCTGTGGGCTCACGCGTACACGCAGGCGCACGGCGCACGCGGCTTCCAGCATCTGCTGACCGAAAACGCGCGCTCTGTCGCCAGCCCGTTCACGCTGTTTGGCGGACTACGCACCGACGAGAAGGGCCGCATCGACGTCAAGCGCTACGGGCTGATGCCGCTGTTCACGGCCGCCCGCGTGCTGTCGATCCGCCACGACGTGCGCGCGCGATCGAGTGCGGAGCGGATGCAGGGGTTTGCCGCCCGGACGGGCCACAATGCCGACGAGATCGCCGGGATCGTCGCCGCGCAGGAGACGCTGCTCGGCTTCGTCATCGGCCAGCAGCTGATCGACATCGAAAGCGGCGTGCCGCCCTCGACGCGGGTGCTCGTGTCGCGACTGTCGGCAAAGGAGAAAGCCGCGTTGAAGGCAGCGCTGGCGCAGGTCGCCGTGACCGTCGATCTGGTCGCGGAAGGGCGGTTGTAGGCGCTTGGGCCGCTGCTCAGCGCTTTGGCAGGGCTGCGGGCTTGTCGTCCTGCTTCTCGGGCTCGTCCTTCTCGAACAGCTCGGCACCGCGCTTGGCGATCTGGTCGAGCTTCCACTGCGGCAGCTTGTATTCCCAGCCCACCGACTTCGCGTTGATCTCCTCGGCGCGCTTCTTTGAGTCACCTTCGCCGGCGGCGCTGAAGGAGATCCAACTTGCCTCGCCGTCCTTGCGGATGCGAAAGGTGACGAGCGGCCCGCCCTCGGTCTCGAGCTTCAGTACGCTCACCTGATCGCCAGTCGGAGTCTGCGCGAGGCGGCGCACGTCCTCGATTTCGAGCGAGGCAAAGCCGGTCGCCAGATGCTCGACGTTAACGCCCTGCTTGACCTTCATGCCGGCGGGGATCTTGGCGAGCTTGAATTTTACCTCTTTGCCGTCGCCCTTCTCGACGACCAGCGGCTCCTCGCCCGGGTGCTCGGCCGTGACCTTGGTAATCTTGGCGCTGTCGGTTTCGAAGGGAGTGAGGGCCAGCCAATCCTTGATGTCGACGCCACCCTTGGGGTCGCCCATCGCGAGCCAGGTCTGCGCCTCGCCGGGACGGCGCACATAGATGCCGCCCTTGCCTGGCCCGAAGGCGTCGGGGCGGGCCTTGCCGAGCACCAACTCGCCCAGCGCGCCGCCTTTGGCGTCGAGAATGCGCAGAGAGCGCGACTTCGCGTCCTTCGCCGTCGGATCCTCGAGCTCGAGGGCCTTCCACTTGTCGCGCGAGGCGGTGCGCGCCTCGACGAGCTCGGTGCGGGCGAGCGCCATCAGCAGCGAACGGACCCGCTCGGGGTTCGCCGGGTAGCCGTCGCGCTCGGCAATCTTCCAGGCCGGGCCCTCACGCTTCAGCGTCATCTTCTTGTCGCCCTGGCGCAGCTCGACCGTGCCGATGCTGTCGGACTGGCGGGTGAGACCTGGCAGCACTTGCGTGCCCTCGACCTTGCCGGTCGACCAGCGGTTGGAGGCGGCCCACACGCCGAGCGTCAGGAGCAGCGTAGCGAGCGTCACTGCGGCGAGCGATACGAAATGCTGCGGCTTGATCACGGAATTCTCCCCTAAGGTCACGCGATCGCCCGGCCACGCCGACGGCGCATCCAGGCAACTGCGAGCCCGCCGAAGCCGATCAGGATCGGCACGACGGCAATGTTCAGGAATTTCATGCGCTGGTCGAGCCGGTCGATGTCGTGGCGCAGCGCCGACTTCACCTCACGCAGCTCGCGACGGGTCGAGATCATCTCGGACTTGAAGGTGTCGATGGTCTGCCTGTCCTTCTCCGACAGCAACACGGTCGGTGCGGCACCATCGCCGCCGCCCTTGACCTCGACCTTGGAGAGCTTTTCCTGGATGTCCTTGAGCTTGGCGACGAGGCCTTCTTCCTTCTGGCGGAAGCGCTGCTCGGCGGACCGCCGCAGCTCGACGACGCGATCGAAGGGTCGCTCGCTGATGCCGCGGCCGCGCAGATCGGCCAGCGCCGAGCCACCGGCCAACTGCTCGAGCGCGTTGACCAGGAAGACCGCATTGTGCGCCTGCGGCACCGCGATCTGCTGGCCAAGGAAATCACGCATCTCGACCCAGAAGTTGTCGTGCAGGAAGTCGGCGTCGGAGACGAGCACGACGTTGACCTTGCCGGCTGCCAGATGCGGCTTTGGCGGCTCGGTCTTGGCCTTGTCGGCCAGCTCCTTGGATTTCGCCTCCCTGACCTTGTCGGCGATCTTCTCGTTCAGCGTCTTGTCGTCCGCCTTCTCGTCCTTCTTTTCCTCGGGCTTGGGCCGGCCGTCGGGGAAGGCGGACTTGGTGTCACCGCCGATGCGCGTGGCGACGGTGAGCGGCACTCCGCCCGGCTTGAAGCCGCGCAGGATGGTCAGCGGATCGGGCTGGAAGCGGATCTTGTCGGTTTCGATGAGTCCGCCCATCGCCGAGGTCTGGACGATCGGCTGCAGCACGGTCGTCGCGCCGTCGACCTTGGTGATGGAACCGGCGGACGCCAGCTGCAGCTTTTCGATGCTGGCGGCGAGCGGGTCCTTCTCGTTGATGAGGGCCTTCGGGATCTGCAGCCAGCCCAGATACTCGGCGACCTGGCCGCCACGTCCGCCACGACCGCCGAACTGCACGCGGCGCGCGTTGTTGGGATCGCCGACGATCCGCTCGATGTCGATCGCCACGCCCCAGGATTTGAGCAGCTTGACGACGTTGTCGCCCATCGGCTGCGGCATGCCGGGCTGGCCCATCGGCGAGGCCTCGACGTGCGGATCAACGAAGGCCAGGACACGTCCGCCGCCAAGCACGAACTGGTCGATGGCATAGGTGAGTTCGGGTGAGATGAAGGACGGCTGAATCAGCAGCAGCACATCGATGCCGGGCGGAATCTCGATCGCCGACATCTCGATGGTCTTGATCTCGAAGAACTCGCGGATCTGCTCGATCGAGGTCCAGGCCGGCATCGGCTGGCGCATCGGTTGCATCGGATTCATGCCGCCTTCCACGGGAAGGCCGGCGATCAGGCCGACGACGCGCTTCTTGGCAACGGACAGACCGTTGACGAGCTTGGTCAGGTCATACTCGAGATAGCGCTCGCGGTCGGGCGAGAAGAACTCGACGACGGCGTCGTTGTCGGTGGTGTTGGAGGCAACGAGGCCGAAATAGCCGAGCTCGCCCTCCTGATTGATGCGCACGGACTTGAGGCCGGAGCTGGTGGCGCGGTCCTCGG
>JANOJW010000531.1:0-2155 GCA_031418955.1 Hyphomicrobiales bacterium
GGGCAAGCTTAGCGATCTGATCGGCGGCTCGGGGCAGTCGGCGGCGGTCAATGCGGGCACCAACGTGCTGGGTTCGCTGCTCGGCAATTCAGCGCTCGGCTCGCTGACGGGCGCGGTCAGCAAATTCGCCGGCATCGGCGACGGGCCGGCCAAGAGCCTGCTCGGTCTCGTCGGTCCTGTGGCGCTCGGCGCCGTGGCAAAGCAGCAGAAGGACTCAGGCCTCGATGCGGGCGGCCTCGCCAAGATGCTGCTGGGCCAGAAGGACAACATCACGGCGGCGATGCCGGCTGGCTTCGGCGACCTGCTGAAGGGCACGGGCCTGCTCGACGCAGTCGCCCCGCGCGTCGTTGGCGGCACCACGACGACATCGTCGACAGGCACCGGCTCGACCGCCGCTCGCCCGGCAACCACGACGCCGAGCTATGAGGCACCCCGCGCCTCCGGCGGCAGCTGGCTGCCCTGGGCAGCAGCGCTCGCCGCGTTGCTGATCGGCGGCTGGTATTTCCTCTCCGGCGCTCGCGCTCCGCAGGTGGCGCTGCCGACCGTGCCGACCATCACGGTCGGCGGGCAGAACGTTGCAGCCCAGCTCGGCTCGACGGTCGAGGGCCTGCGAGGCACCATCTCCGGCATGAAGGACGAGGCGTCGGCGAAGGCCGCGCTGCCGCGTCTGCAGGAGACGCTGAAGCAGCTCGACACCTTCAACGCGGCGCGCGGCAACATGCCGGCTGAAGCCAAGAAGGGTCTCGGCACGTACGCCGGCACGCTGCTGCCGCTGCTGCGCGGCTGGATCGACAACGCGTTGAAGGGCACCGGCGTCGCCGGCGTCGCCAAGCCGGTGCTCGACCAGATCTTCGCCCGCATCGAGACCATCTCGAAGGGCTGATGCCCAAAGCCAAGTGTTGATCGTGTGCCGGGGGCAGCGATGCCTCCGGCAACTTTTTTTCGAGACAGGCCGTCGTCGGTCACCGGCCAGTGCCTAGCGCGCCGGATGCGTGTGGGCATCTGAAGGCGCCAGCAAGAACCCCGCTTTGCTTTTTCAGCCGTGCCGTCATGCGTGCCGTCGCTTGCGGCTTGCCTCGCATCCAGCCCCGCGTATGCTCGGCTCAATCACAACGAGCGACGCGAAAGAGGAATTGCCCATGCCCGCGACGAAGCGCTGGACCAAGCGACCCGACAACTCGACGTGGGGCGATTACGGTCCCGACGATCAGCTCGGCCGCCTGAACGAGATCACGGCCGAGAAGGTCAAGCAGGGCATGGCCGAAGTGAAGGAGGGCAAGACGTTCTGCCTCTCCATGCCGCTCGATTATCCAGGCGGCGCCGTGCTCAATCCGCGCCGGCATCCCCCGCAGATCCGCCCGACGTTGCGCGGCGACAAGCCGAATTGGGGGTATCGCGCCGCGTGGGATCATCCCGGCATGAAGGACGTGATCAACGACGACATGGTGCTGCTGCACCTGCAGTACTCGACGCAGTGGGACACGCTCGCGCACGTCGGCGCGCTGTTCGATGCCGACGGCGACGGGAAAGAAGAGGCCGTGTTCTACAACGGCTATCGCTTGAGCCACGAGATCCTCGGGCCCACCGAGGGCAAGGATGCAGGCGGCGTTCCCGGCACCCTGGTGCCGGCGGTGGGCACCTCGTCGGCCAACGCGCTCGGCGTCGAGAACATGGCGGAGAAGTGCATCCAGGGCCGCGCCGTGATGGTCGATCTGGAGGCGCATTTCGGCCGCGCCAAGAAGGCGATCGGCTACGACGACCTGATGCGCGTGTTTGCTGCCGACGGCATCAAGATCCTGCCCGGCGATCTCGTCTGCTTCCGCACCGGCTTCGACGAAGTGATCTTCGAAGGCAAGAAGAAGCCGACGGCCGACTGGCTGCACAAGCACTGCACCGGCCTCGACGGCTCCGACGACAAGCTGCTGCGCTGGGTGACGGAGTCGAAGGTTGCAGCCCTGATCGGCGACAACTACGCCGTCGAGATGTACGACGCGCCGCCAAAGCCCGGCGCCTGCGTGATGCTGCCGCTACATCACCACGCGCTGTTCAAGACCGGCGTCAACCTCGGCGAAATCTGGCGGCTGTCGGAATTGGCCAACTGGCTCCGGAAGAACAACCGCTCATCGTTCCTGTTGACGGCGCCGCCGCTCAACCT
>JANOJW010000532.1:0-8664 GCA_031418955.1 Hyphomicrobiales bacterium
ATCTCGTCGACGGGGAAGCCCCGCTCGGAGAGCACGTTCATCATCTCCCGGCCGACGTTACCCGTCGCGCCGACAACAGCGACCCTGTAGCCCATGGCTGTCCTCTGTGAGGTCTTCTGGCGGTGAAGGCAAGGAGCGACCATCGCCGCATGCCCTCGTGATTCGGTGCGTCTACACCGCCGCGGCTCAAGTACTGGTTAAGCCCCGAGGGTTCAAGGGAGATCGAGGTTCTCGCGCAGTCTTTTTCAGACGCATCACCGCGGTCCGCCCGGACCGGGGAGGCGGCCGAGGTCGATCAGCTGCCAGTAGAGCACCGCCCAGACGAGGGCGAAGATGACGGCTGACGCCAGCGTGGTGATGACGACGACGCGCAGCATCCGGGGGGCAGCCGGCGCGCTTGCAGGCGTGCCGGGCACCACCTCGCCGGCCTCGCCCTGGGTGCGCACGCCCAACGGCAGCACGGCGAACAGCACCGTCCACCAGATGATGAAGTAGAGCGCGAGACTGAGCGTGATGCCCATGGGGAATGCTCTTTTCCTGGCGCCTTCAGATGCCCACAAGCATCCGGCGCGTGATGCCGGCGCCTTCAGATGCCGGTTCCTTGTTTGGCCTTCAGCTGCCCACACGGCAGCCGGCCGTGCATCCGGCGCGTCACACCTGCTCGAGTTCGACAAGGGTGCCGCAGAAGTCTTTCGGGTGCAGGAACAGCACGAGCTTGCCGTGGGCGCCGATCTTGGGCTCGCCGTCGCCGAGCACGCGCGCGCCGCCTGCCCTGAGGCGATCACGGGCTGCGATGATGTCGTCGACCTCATAGCAGACGTGGTGGATGCCGCCGTCCGGATTCTTCTCGATGAATTTGGCGATCGGCGAGGCGGCTCCCAGGGGCTCCAGCAGCTCGATCTTGGTGTTGGGCAGTTCCACGAAAACGACCGTGACACCGTGATCGGGCAGCGCCTGCGGCGCCGAGACGCGCGCGCCGAGCGTGCCGCGATAGATGGCCGACGAAGCCTCGAGGCTTTTCACCGCGATGGCGACATGGTTGAGGCGGCCGATCATGGAAGGCTCCAGAGATTGCGACTAGCAGCGGTCACTCGCTCGGGCGTGACAGCTTTGCGCGTCTCCCTTTCCCCCTCGACGGGGGTCAGGGGAGGGGAGGGAGGAGATCTGACCGAAGATCTGAGGGGAAGCAAAAGGCGACATGGATTCGATCAGAACATATTCAGCGCGAGGCGGGCCTCGTCCGACATGCGGCTCTGATCCCAAGGCGGGTCGAAGGTCAGGTTCACCGCGCACGACTGGATGCCCGGCACCGAGCAGACCGCGTTCTCGACCCAGATCGGCATCTCGCCAGCGACTGGGCAGCCGGGCGCGGTCAGCGTCATGTCCACCGCGACCTTGCGGTCGTCGTCGATATCGATCTTGTAGATCAGGCCGAGTTCGTAGATGTCGGACGGGATCTCGGGGTCGTAGACGGTCTTGAGCGCCGCCACGATGTCGGCGGTCAGCTGCTCGAGCTCCTCCGCCGACAGCTTCGAGCCCTCGACCGGCGTGCCGCCGTCGGCGATCGTCGGCGGCTTCGGCGCGGCCGGTTTCTCGCCCGCCAGCGCGGCATTGGCGGCCGCCGTCTCCAGCGCCATCACGTCCCGCTCGTTAGGCTTGCTATTCATAGGTACTTCCTTGGGCCTTCAGATGCCCACTTCGCATCCGGCCGGTTGCCTTGGGCCTTCAGATGCCCACACTTTGTTGGCCCTTCAGTTGCCCAGTTGCCAACCGGGCCGCATCCGGCCTGTTTTCCTGGCGCTTCGGTTGCCCACTTCGCAACCGGCAGTCGTTACTTGGCGCTTCGGTTGCCCACTCGCAACCGGCAGTCGTTACTTGGCGCTTCGGTTGCCCACTCGCAACCGCGCCGTTACGAAAAGAACTCGTGTGCCTTGGTCAGCGCCTCGGCCAGCGCATCGATCTCGGCGGTGGTATTATACATGGCGAGCGACGCGCGGCACGTCGCCGTGACGCCGAGCCGCTCCATCAGGGGTTGGGCGCAGTGGTGGCCGGCGCGAACCGCCACGCCCGACCGGTCGATGATGGTCGAAATGTCGTGGGGATGCACACCGTCGATATTAAAGGCGATGATGCCGCCCGCGCCCGGCGCCCCGCCGTAGATCTTCAGCCAGTTCAGCTCCCTCAGTCGCGCGTGCGCATACTCGGTGACCTGCGCTTCGTGCTCCGCGATGCGGTCGCGGCCGACCTGCATCATGTAGTTCAGCGCCGCGCCGAGGCCGATCGCCTGGACGAACGGCGGCGTCCCGGCCTCGAACCGGTTGGGCGCCTCGCCGTATGTGACGCGGTCGACCGTCACCGTCTCGATCATCCCGCCGCCACCCATGTAGGGCTGCATACTGTCGAGATGCTGTTTCTTGGCGAAGAGCACGCCGATGCCGGTCGGCCCGTAGACCTTGTGGCCGGTGAAGACGAAGAAATCGCAGTCGAGGTCCTGGACGTCGACCGGCATGTGTACCGCCGACTGGCTGCCGTCGACCAGCACGGGGATGCCCTTGGCATGCGCGAGGCGGATGATCTCCTTGATCGGGGTCACCGTGCCAATCACGTTCGACATGTGCGTGATGGCGACGAGCTTGGTCTTGGGGGTGAGCAGGCGCTCGTATTCGTCGAGCAGGAACTCGCCGGTGTCGGAGATCGGCGCCCACTTCAGCACGCAGCCCTTGCGCTCGCGATGGAAGTGCCACGGCACGATGTTGGCGTGGTGCTCCATGATCGAGAGCACGATCTCGTCGCCCTCCTTGAAGGAGGCGCCGAAGCTCGAGGCGACGAGGTTGATCGCCGCCGTCGTGTTGCCCGTGAAGACGATCTCCTCCTCGCGCCGGGCATTGAGGAAGCGGCGCGTGATGGCGCGGGCCTCCTCGTACTTCGCCGTCGTCGCGTTGGAGAGGAAATGCAGGCCGCGGTGCACGTTGGCGTATTCGAACTTGTAGGCGTGCTCGATCGCCTCGATCACCGAGCGCGGCTTCTGTGCGGAGGCGCCGTTGTCGAGATAGACGAGCGGTTTGCCGTGGATTTCTCGGAACAGGATCGGGAAGTCGGCGCGGATCGTCTCCACGTCGAATGTACCGGTTCCGCCTGTCTTCACCGCTGTCATGCGGTTTTTCCTTCTGCTCGGTGCCTGGCTTTAGCCTGGCACCGCTTGTTCCGTACTCGCCGCTCACTCTTGCCGCCCGGCCGTGCCTGCGGTGCCAGGCTGAAGCCTGGCACCTACTTCGCGAGCCAGCCGCGCGCGATCTGCATCAGCGCCTCGCGGACGGCTGCATCCTCGACCTTGTCGATCGCTTCGGCGACGAAGCTCTCGATCAGCATGTCGCGGGCCTGCGCCTTCGGGATGCCACGGGACCGGATATAGAAGAGCATCGCCGGGTCGATCTCGGCCACCGTCGAGCCGTGTCCGCAGGCGACGTCGTCGGCGTAAATCTCGAGCTCGGGCTTGCTGTCGAACTCGGCGTCCTCCGACAGCATCAAGGCCTGCGCCATCTGCTTGCCGTCGGTCTTCTGGGCGATCGGATCGACGATCACCTTGCCTTGGAACACGGCGCGCGCGCGATCATCGAGCACCGACTTGAACAGCTCCCGGCTCTCGCAGCCGAGCGTCGAATGATGCACGACGAGCGTCGTGTCGATGTGATCGCGGCCACGCCCGAGCATCAGGCCCGACAGGTCGAGCTTGGCGTCGGGCCCGCTGAACCCGATGTGGGTCTCGTTGCGCACGAGGCTCGTGTCGGCGGTGAACTGGAATCCGCGATAGACGGCGCCTTCTGCGATCTCCACGTGGGTATGGCCGAGATGTGTCGAGCCGTCGCCTTGCGCGAGGTGCTTGATATGGTGCGCCTCGCCGCCGGTCTCGACACCGATATGTGTCACCGCCGTCGCCTGCGCCGCACTCGTGCCCAAGCGAACGTGGCTCTCGATGATCACCGCGCGCGCGCCGGCGTCCACCTTGAGCAGGTGGCGTGTCGCCACCGTCATCGGCGCACTGGCATCGACGATCGACACGATGTGGATCGGCAGCGCCAGCTTGTGGCCCGTCTCGACCCGCAGCACGATGCCGTCGCTCGCAAACGCCGCGTTGAGCGCCATCACCGCATCGCCGTCGCCAGCCGGCGCAAAGTGCGGCTCGATCCACTCGTAGCCCGGCTGGCCCAGCGCGGCCGACAGCGGACCGCAATGCAAGGCCCCGCCCGGCTCGCAGCCGGCCGGTATCTGCTTTGCGACATAGCGGCCGTTGACCAGCACGAGACGAATGCAAGGGAGCGCGTGCAGCGCGGGGCCGAGCGCCTGCGCGAGCATCGCGTCGTCGACCGTCCGCGACGCGCAGGTCGCAGGCGGAAAGGCGTCCTTCAGGCTGTTGCGCAGATCGGTGTATTTCCAAGCCTCGATGCGCCGGTGCGGCAGCCCTTGACGAGCGAACGTCTGGAACGCGGCGCGGCGGGCGGCGGGCACCCAAGCGCCGCCCGGGAGCAGTGGCGCGGTGCTCGCGAACTGCGCGGCGAGCTGTTCCTCGGCCTTGGTTTTCATCAGCGTCACGGTCATGTCGTTCACGCCGCCTTCGCCTTGAACTCGGCGTAGCCTGTTTTCTCGAGCTCGAGCGCGAGCTCCTTAGCCCCCGACTTCTGGATGCGGCCATGCGCCAATACGTGCACCCGGTCCGGCACGATGTAGTTGAGCAGCCGCTGATAGTGCGTAATGACCAGCATCGCGCGGTTCGGCGAGCGGAGCTTGTTGGCGCCCTCCGAAACGATGCGGATGGCGTCGATGTCGAGGCCGGAGTCGGTCTCGTCGAGCACCGCGAGCGTGGGCTCGAGCATCGCCATCTGCAGCACCTCCATGCGCTTCTTCTCGCCGCCGGAGAACCCGACGTTGAGCGGGCGCTTCAGCATCTCGTCCTTGACACCGAGGTCGGCTGCCTTGGCGCGAATGACTTTCAAGAACTCGGGCGTGGTCAGCTCCTTCTCGCCGCGCTTCTTGCGCACGGCATTCACCGAGGAGCGCATGAACGTCATGGTGGCGACGCCGGGAATCTCCATCGGATACTGAAACGCGAGGAATACGCCCTTGGCCGCGCGCTCATCGGGCTCCATCCCAATGATCGATTCCCCGTTCCAGAGGATGTCGCCGCCGGTCACCTCGTAGTCCTCGCGGCCGGCGATGTCATAGGCGAGCGTCGACTTGCCAGAGCCGTTCGGCCCAATGATCGCATGCACCTCGCCTTTCGGTACGGTCAACGAAACTCCTTTCAGAATCTCGGTGCCGTTCTCGGCAATGCGCGCCGACAGGTTTCTGATCTCGAGCATCGGTCTCTTTCTACTCCACGAAACGCGTTAGGCCCTCCGGCCCGGGGTATCCGGGCCGGCTGCCGAGTCTACGGTCGCAAGGGGCCCTTGGACTGCTAGTTCTTCGTTTTCACGAACTCGATCTCGGCTGGATAAAGGACGCCGAGCCAGTCGCATTTGCCCGACGAGCGCTTGTCGGCGCGTTCGGCGAACTCGACGAGGAAGGCATTGCCCTGATCGAGCGTCTCGAGCACCGTCACCATGGCACCCTGCTTCAACTTCAATCCCTGCCGCTTCTCGCTGAGCGCATTGCGCTGCAGGCACTCCGCCTGGTCGATCTCCCGCACCAATCGCGCCGTCATCAGCATTTCGCCAAAACCAGCCGCGTCACTCATCGTCGTCTCCTAGACCCTTGGCGTGATCGCCATGATCACCCCGCTGTTTCGCTCCCAATCGCCGGCAGTTGCCCTCTCGGTCTCCGCCGGCATCACGTGGCGCTCCCTCTTCGCCCGTGATTCGATCCGAATTTATGGTCCGGTGCTTGTTTTTTTGGATCATGCCTCGCCGAGGCGAGACCGATCCTACACCGTTGAACGGCATCTTGCCTTGTAACAGCACTGCCGTCATGTGCTTGTTGGTTGCGTGGCTTATGCGGCCGCGGCATTCAACTCTTTAGGGCATTGTCAGAGCTCGATTTTTGCGATGATCCGGGATCTCGATTTTGTTCGCCCCAGCGCCATCGCCAGTCCCCGTCGGTCTTGCGTCGCGCCACCATGACGAAGGCGATGGTGAGGGCGGCGGCGGCGGCGAGGTAGACGGCGAGAGCCAACTTCGACGGTGAACGCTGCGTCATCAGCAGGGCCGGCGTCAGGACGGCGAGAGCGGCCACATAGGCACCAATGGCCGCCCAACCCTTCCAGGACACGGGATGGGCACCGTAGCCGCGCGTTTTGGGACGGAACCAGGCGTCGGTCGGTTCACGCTCATTTCTCATCGACTAGCTCCAGTCGCTTCTCGATGCGGTCGAGCCTTTCCTTGATAGAGATCACATCGTTGTGATCGACGTCCTGCGACAGCTCTAGTCCTCTGACATGATGTCGCACGGCCATCATTTCTGTGCGCAGGCCGCGCATTTCGTCGCCCAATCGAGCGATATCGCTTCGAATCGCACGAAGGTGCTCCAGCACGATGTTGTCGGTACTGTCAGTCATCCCACGCTCCCTTCGAGCGAGATGCCGATCAGCATCTGGGTCACGGCCATACTGTTCTCCTCGACCATCAGACTTCTCCCGCTCGGAGCGGTTTGCGTCTTCCGTCTCGAATGTGAGCGATTCGCACCTCGTCTCCTGCGATCCGGTAGTAGATCGCGTATGGGAATTTCGGCACGAGCAGAACTCTCGCTCCCAAATCTTTACGCTCTCGACCAAGCCCTGGGAAATCTTCCAGTTGATTGATGGTGCCTCTGATCGCTTGCTCCACTTTTGCAGCGGCTGCCGGACTCTTGTGGCGAATGTAAGCACCAATGGACATCAGATCTACCGTCGCTCGTGGTGTGTAGCGGACAATCACGTTCGGAACTTCGCATAGGCGGCTTCGACTTCTTCTGGTGTTGCGAACTCCCCTCGACGGGCCTGCTCGAGTCCCTCGGCGATGGCTGCGCGCGTTTCGTCATCCTCCATCTGAACAGGCAGCGTTTGGGCCTCGATCAACTCGGCCAGGCGCGCAAGCTCGGCCTGCTGCTCCAACGGCCATGTGCGAACGCGGTCGAGTACCGTCTTCACTTCGTCTCGCGTCATCCCACGCTCCCCTCGAGGCTGATGCCGATCAGCTTCTGGGTCTCGGCCATGAATTCCATGGGCAGCTGTTGCAGCACATCGCGCACGAAGCCGTTGACGATGAGGGCGACGGCCTCCTCCTCGGACAGGCCGCGCTGCATGCAGTAGAACAGTTTGTCGTCGGAGATCTTCGACGTCGTCGCCTCGTGCTCGAAGTGCGCGCTCGAGTTCTTCGCCTCGATGTAGGGCACGGTATGCGCACCGCAGGCGTTGCCGATCAGCAGGCTGTCGCACTGCGTGAAGTTGCGGGCGCCCGTCGCCTTGCGGTGCGCCGTGACGAGGCCACGATAGGTGTTCTGCGAGCGCCCCGCGGCGATGCCCTTCGAAATGATGCGGCTCGAGGTGTTCTTGCCGAGGTGGATCATCTTGGTGCCGCTGTCGACCTGCTGGCGGCCGTTGGAGATGGCGATGGAGTAGAATTCGCCTCTGCTGCCGTCGCCGCGCAGGATACAGCTTGGATACTTCCAGGTGATCGCGGAGCCGGTCTCGACCTGGGTCCAGCTGATCTTGGAATTGCGGCCGCGGCAGTCGCCGCGCTTGGTCACGAAGTTATAGATGCCGCCCTTGCCGTTCTTGTCGCCCGGGTACCAGTTCTGGACCGTGGAATATTTGATCTCGGCGTCGTCCATGGCGATCAGCTCGACGACGGCAGCGTGCAGCTGATGCTCGTCGCGCATCGGCGCCGTGCAGCCCTCGAGATAGCTCACATAGCTGCCCTTCTCGGCGATGATGAGCGTGCGCTCGAATTGGCCGGTGTTCTTCTCGTTGATGCGGAAGTAGGTCGACAGCTCCATCGGGCAGCGCACGCCCGGCGGGATGTAGACGAACGAGCCGTCGGAGAACACGGCCGAGTTCAGCGCCGCATAGTAGTTGTCGGACTGCGGCACGACTGTCCCTAAGTACTTGCGTACCAGCTCGGGATGCTCGCGCATGGCCTCCGAAATCGAGCAGAAGATGACGCCGGCCTTGGCCAGCTCCTTCTTGAAGGTGGTGACCACCGAGACGCTGTCGAACACGGCGTCGACCGCGACGCGGCCCGCCATCTGCGCGTAGCCGTCGCTCTCACTTGCGCCTTCAGATGCCCACTGCGCATCCGGCGCGTCTTTGCTTGCGCCTTCAGATGCCCACTGCGCATCCGGCGCGTCTTTGCTTGCGCCTTCAGATGCCCACCGCGCATCCGGCGCGTCTTTGCTTGCGCCTTCAGATGCCCACCGCGCATCCGGCGCGTCGAGCTTGCTCTTCTCGCCGGGCTTGCGGACGCCGGCCAGCAGCTCCTGCTCCTTCAGCGGGATGCCGAGCTTGGCGTAGGTTCTGAGCAATTCCGGATCGACGTCGGCGAGCGAGGTCGGTCCGGCCGTGCCCTTCGGCGCCGCGTAATAGTGCAGCGCCTGGAAGTCGATCTTCGGATAGGTGACCTTGGCCCAGGTCGGCTCGGTCATGGCCTGCCAGCGCTCGAACGCGTCGAGACGCCAGGCGAGCATCCAATCGGGCTC
>JANOJW010000533.1:0-21648 GCA_031418955.1 Hyphomicrobiales bacterium
CTCGACAGCATGAGCGCCGGCTGGAACATCAGCCTGTTCCACTACCGCAACCACGGCGCCGACTATGGCCGGGTGCTGGTGGGCATGCAGGTGCCCCCGGCCGACAAAGCGGCATTCCGCGCCTTTCTCGACCGGCTCGGCTACGACTCGGTCGAGGAAACGGGCAATCCGGCCTACCGGATGTTCCTCGGTCGGTAGCAGCGTTCCCTGGGGCACGCTGGCGTGACCTTTGCCCCTGCGGAACGCCGAAAGACGCCCCGCTGCGGCAATCCCTGCCGCGAAACGGCAGGGAGATGCCGCGAAAACTTGCCGCCGTGTTGCTTTTTTCGCGATTTCGGGCGCTGCGAGCGATTCCGGCAAGCTTTATGCTCTAGGCAATGAGCTTGTCGCGTGACACCCCCACCCGATGCGCCAGCGACTTGGCCCGGCCGCGCACGTGCTGCCAAAGTCAAGTTGGCCGGTCCAAGCCGGTGGCGCATCGCCCTCCCCCCTCACGCGCCTTCGGCGCTAGGGGGAGGCGGTTCCCCAACACTGGAGCAATTTCCATGACCGCAATTACAGCCGCCCAAGTCAAAGAGCTGCGCGACATGACCGGCGCCGGCATGATGGACTGCAAGAAGGCGCTGACCGAGACCGGCGGCAAGATGGACGATGCGATCGACTGGCTGCGCAAGAACGGCGTGGTCAAGTCGGGCAAGAAGGCTGACCGGATCGCGGCCGACGGTCTCATCGGCGTCGTTGCGGCGGCCAAGTCAGGCGCCCTCGTCGAGGTCAATTCCGAAACCGACTTCGTCGCGCGCAACGACCAGTTCCAGGACCTCGTCCGCCAGATCGCGAGCCTCGCGCCGGCAGCCAGCGGCGATCTGAAAGCGCTGCTCGCCGCGAAGTATCCCGGGAAGGCAAATACCGTCGAGGATCACGTCAAGGAGATGGTCGGCACCATCGGCGAGAACATGAACGTGCGCCGCACCGCCGCCCTCACCGTCAAGGAGGGCCTGGTCGCCAGCTACATCCACAACCGCGTCGCCGACGGCGTCGGCAAGATCGGCGTGCTGGTCGCGCTCGAGTCGGCGGGGAAGCCTGAGAAGCTCGCCGAGATCGGCCGCCAGCTCGCGCTGCACATCGCGGCAGCGAACCCGCAAGCCATCAGCGCCGACCAGCTCGACAAGGCCGCGATCGAGCGCGAGCGCGGCGTCTATCTCGAGCAGGCGAAGGCCTCGGGAAAGGCCGCCGACATCGTCGAGAAGATGGTCGAGGGACGCCTGCGCAAAGAGTTCTTCGGCCAAGTGGTGCTGCTGCAGCAGACCTTCATGGGGCCGGCGAGCGACGGCAAGATGACCGTCGAAGCCTACATCAAGGCCGAGGAGAAGGCAGCGGGCACGATCGTGAAGGTGGCCCGGTTCGTGCGCTATCAGCTCGGCGAAGGCATCGACAAGAAGGACGAGGACTTCGCCAGCGAAGTCGCCAAGCTGACCAAGGCAGGGTGAAGCTCTACCGTCATCGGGTATCGAAAGTGCATCGGGTATCGAAAGTGGCTACGGACCAAGTTGCGGGCTGACGCGCGCCGCCATAGGCTAGCGTCAATCGAGGCCGATGCGAGACGCTACCCATGTCCACCACCGCCTACCTGAAACCTTTGCCCGAGCCGTCGCCCGATACGAAGCCGTTCTGGGACGGCCTCAACGCAGGCAAGCTGCTGCTGCAGACGTGCGCTGACTGCGGCAAGGCGCGTCATTACCCGCGGCCCGTCTGCCCACACTGCTATTCGATGCAGCACCGTTGGGTCGCGGCGTCTGGCCGGGGCCGGGTGCACGCGTGGACGATCGCGCACCACCCGTTCCACCCGGGTTTTAAACCGGAGCTACCCTATACCCTCGTCACCGTCGACCTCGACGAGGGCGTGCGCATGAACGCGCAGCTGCGCAATACCGACCCCGCGAAGCTGAAAATGGGCACGCCGGTCCGCGTCGCCTTCGAGCTCGCCGCCACGGACCTGACGCTGCCGGTGTTCGTGCTCGACAGTTGATCGCCCCCTCACGTCAACTGCAGCTCCACGCGGCCGAGATCACCGAAATCTGCGAGAGCCGTCTGGCCTGGCGGCAGCGCTATGACGCCCGTGCACGTCCCAGTCGTCACGATCTGGCCCTTGCGCAGGCCGAGGCCCGGTCCTCGGCGGCGCAGCGCATTGGCGAGCCAATGCAGCACGAGGCGCGGATCGCCAAGCGCGTCGGCGCCGGTGCCGGCCGCGACCTGATGCCCGTCGATCGACAAGCGCACCGCTGCTGCCGCGAGATCGAGCTCGCGCCAGCCATCGGTGATCGGGGCGCCGGTGACGAGGCCGCCGTTGACGCCACAATCGGCGATAGCGAGCGCCGCGTTGCCGAACGGCACGGCCGTGAAGCGCGAGCTGATGATCTCGATCGCCGGCACCACCGCCTCGACCGCATCGAGCACCTCGTCGATCGGCAGCGCGCCACGGCCTGCCACCAGGTCCTGGCCGATTAGGAACGCGAACTCGCACTCGATCAACCCGTGCGGGTAACGCGCGTGCGGTAGCCGGGCTGGACCCTCAACGAGGTCGGACGCGGCGATGGCGCCGAAGAACGGCTCGTCGACGCCGAACTTCTGCATCACCGCGCGCGCCGTGGCGCCGACCTTCCAACCGGCGATGCCATCCGTTGCGGCGATCTCCAGCGCGACGATCTCCTGGATGGCGTAGCCGTCCTCGACCGTCGCGGGCGCGCTGCCATCCGGCAGGGCCGCCAGCTGCCGGCCAGTGCGGCGCGCATCGATCAAGGCCCGGGCCGCCGTCTCGTGTGGGTTCGCCATGGGCGTGCTCCTGTGCCGGGCCTCGATGAGGCCGCGCTGATGCCGAACGGCCACACGACGTGCAGCGCCTGAACAGTGGGGCCATTTGTTTGGCCTGCCCTGTTGAACATCTGGGGGCGGCAGCTATCCGACCGTTGACCCCCTAGTCGACCACCACCATTATCTCGACACAAGGGCCTGATTGAGATTCGATGTGATCGAGACTCAAAAAGGGTCGTCGTCGCCAGCGGATCTGCGCCAGAACGGACACGGGATGACACGCACCATCGCCGGCCGGACAATGCTGCTGCGCCTCGCGGCGCTGGCGGTCATAGCCGTGCTCAGCTGCGGCGCGCCCGATCCGGCGGCTGCCCAGCAAGGCGGCTGGTGGCCCTGGGCCTCGGAAGCGCCTCCCGCACCGCGTCCGCCCCCGATTCCGCGCGAGCCGGTGGGACGTGGCGGACCGGGACAACCACAGGGCGGGCCGGGGCAGCCCCAGCCGGGTGGGCTACCACCCGCCATGCAACGGCCGGGGCAGGGTCCTCAGGAAGCAAGGCGCCCGGGCGGCAACATCTGTTTCGAACTCGAGCAGCGGCTGGTGCAGGAGTCCCAGCGCGGCGGCCAGTCGCAGCAACTGCTGCCCAAGATCGAGACGGATCTGCGGGAGGCCGATCGGGCGGCGCGCACAGCCGAAGCTCGTCTCGAGCGGTCGGACTGCTATGAGCAATGGTTCTTCTCGCGCACGTTGCGCAAGGACCCGCGTTGTCGCGACATGGCCACCCAGACGGAGACGGCCAAGCGCCGCGTAGCCGAGCTTGATGCGCAGCGCCAGCAAATACTCGGCACCGGCGGGCGCTCCCACCAGGAGGAGATCATCCGCGAGCTCGCGCATAACAACTGCGGGCAGACCTATCAGCAGCAGGCCGAGCGCCAGCGGGGCAAGAGCCCGTTCTCATCGCTCTGGCAGGACGAGGACACCGGGCCGACGCGCGGCAACGAGTTCGGCGCGCTGCCGTTCGCGACCTACCGCACGATCTGCGTGCGCCTCTGCGACGGCTACTACTTCCCGGTCAGCTTCTCGACACTCGAGAACCATTTCACGCGCGATTCCGACGCCTGTCAGTCGAAGTGTGCTGCGCCCGCGGAACTGTACTACTACCAGAACCCCGGCGAGGCGGTGGAGCAGGCGCGTTCGGTCAAGGGTCGGCAGCCGTATACGACGCTGCGCACCGCGTTCCTCTATCGCAAGCAATACGTGCAGGGCTGCTCGTGCAAGGTGAGCGAGTACACGCCCACTCCCGCCGACCGCGGCGATCGTCGCACGGAAGCGCCTGCGCCGTCGGCGCCGCAGTCGACGCCGCCGCGCCAGGCGCAGCGATAAGCGGAAGGCGGCTCGTGACAGGCAGCGCCACACTCCGCTGGGGCGTCGTCGCGCTGCTGGTGGCCGGTCTCCTCGCGTTCGCTCTCGCCTTTGCCGGTGTGCTGCGGCTGATCGACCAGCCTTCGAGCGTGCCCACCAGGCATGGTCCGCCACCCTCCGCCGCGATCGAGCGCCCCGCACCGGTGCCGCCTGTCCTTGTGCAACCGACTGTCCTTGTGCAACCGCCTGAGCCGATGCCGACCGCCGTCGAGCCCGTGCCCGCTCCGGTGATACTGCCGCCGCTCCCCACGCTCGCCCAGCAACTGGCCGGCAAGCGCCTGCGGCTTGGTGCGCCGGTGTTCGTGCGGATCTTCAAGGAGGAGCGCGAGCTCGAGGTCTGGATCGCCAAGGGCGGCCGCTACGCGTTGTTCAAGGCGTACGCGATCTGTGCCTACTCGGGCGGCCTTGGGCCGAAGTTGCGCGAAGGCGACCACCAGTCGCCGGAGGGCTTCTACGAGGTCGGCGTGTCGCAACTCAATCCGCGCAGCCGCTTCCACCTCGCTTTCAATCTCGGCTTCCCCAATGCCTTCGATCGCGCGCACGGACGCACCGGCACGTTCCTGATGGTGCACGGCGACTGCCTGTCGGTCGGCTGCTACGCGATGACCAACCACGGAATCGGCGAGATCTACAAGCTGGTCGAGGCGGCGCTACAGCAGCGGCCGGGCACCGTGCCCGTGCACATCTTCCCGTTCCGCATGACGGACGCGAACATGATCCGGCACGCAGCGTCGCCCTGGCAGCCGTTCTGGGCCGATCTCAAGCCCGCGCACGACGCGTTCGAGTCGAGCGGCGTCCCTCCCACCGTGGCGGTGCGCGAGGGGCGGTATGTGATGGCGAAGTAGGTGCGTTCGGGCATGTTCGGTGCCTGGTTTCAGCCTGCGCCTGCGGCTCGCACTCAATGCGGCACCAGCGCGCCGTCGACGTTGATCGACTGTCCCGAGACGTTGCGGGCGCCGGGCGAGGCCAGGTAGACGCACATATCGGCGATGTCCTCGGGCTGGTTGGCGCGCTTCAAGGGAATGATCTCGACGAACGACTTCTGCGCCTCCTCGAGCGAGATGCCGGCCTTGGCTGCGTCCGTCTTGATGATGTCGGCGACCATGTCGGTCAGCACGATGCCGGGGCAGACCGCATTGACGGTGATGTTGTGGCGGCCGAGCTGCTGGGCGGCCGTCTTGGTCAGGCTGATCACCGCGCCCTTGCTCGCTGCGTAGGCCGCATTCGAGGTGCCCTGGAAGCCCTTGCCGGCCACCGACGCGATGTTGATGATGCGACCCTGACGGCGCGGGATCATCTCGCGCGCGACCCGCTGCAGGCAGAAGAACACGCCCTTGGCGTTGACGCGGTGGATGCGGTCCCAGTCCTCCTCGGTGAGGTCCATGATGTCGGCGCGGCGCGTGACGCCGGCGTTGTTGACCAGCGCATCGATGTGTCCGAAGGCCCGGACCGCCTCCGCGACCATGGCATCGATGTCGGCGACGCTGCCGAGGTCGGCGGTGACGGCGAGGCCGTTGCGGCCGAGTTTCGTGACTTCGGCTGCCACGGCCTTCGCCTGCTCGCCCTTGATGTCGACGCAGGCGACATGGGCGCCGGCGCGCGCCATGGCAAGCGCGGTGGCCCGGCCGATGCCCTGGCCGGCGCCGGTGACGATGACGGTCTGATCTTTCAGTTGCATGCGTGCGCTCCAGGCCGGACCGATCGATGGCGAACCGTAGCGCAGATAGTGCTGTGCCGGATAGATGGGCGTCCAGCACACAATTGCACTCAGGGCCCGGTCTGAACGGAGCATAGGGGATCGAATGCACGGGATCGAATGCAACCGTGACCGACCCGAGTGCTGGTGATGCGATACAAGAAGGAGGATGAGGGATAGCCCCTCATCCTCCATTTGCGATTACGACTCAAGCGGCCAGATCAGCTCAGGATCATGCCCGAGGCGAGCAGGTCGTTGGCCGACCAGTCCGCCACCGTCACCACGTCGACGAACTTGCCGCCGACGTTGACCTGCACGGTCGCGCCGTTCTCGCCGTCCATCACCTTGAGCAGCGACGCGTTGCCCTTCGTCATCTCGGAGATGTCGAGGCGGTCACCCTTCTCGAGGTCGAGCACGGCGTCGGCGCCGAGGTACTTGCCCGCGTCGTCGACGACGTCCTTCCTCTGCCACACGAAGGTGTCGTGACCCTCGCCGCCGAACAAGGAGTCGGCGCCGCCAAGACCGCGCAGCACGTCATTGCCTTCGCCGCCGATCAGCGACTCGGCCGACTTGCTGCCCTTCATCACGTCATCGAACGTCGAGCCGATCACCACCTCGAAGTTCCACAACTTGTCGGTGCCCATGCCGACGGCCGATTTCTTGGACAGGTCGATGGTCATGCCACCCCGGGCGTCGGAGAAGTCGATCGTGTCGTACCCCGAACCGCCGTTGTAGCTGTCGTCGCCCTGGCCGGCGATGAGCACGTCGTTGCCGGAGTTGCCCTCGGCAATGTCGTTGCCCGCGCCGTCCATGACGATATCGTCGCCCGCGTTGCCGCGCACCACGTCGTCGCCGTCGCCGCCAACAACCTTGTCGTCGCCGGTGTTGCCGTTGAGCACGTCGTTGCCGTTGCCGCCGTCGAGCAGATCGTTGCCCTTGCCGCCGAACATCGTGTCGTTGTCGGCTTCACCGAAGATCTGGTCGTCTCCGGAGTTGCCGTACATCGTGTCGTTGCCGGCGCCGCCGTGGAGGACGTCGTTGTCGGCGTAGGTCGGCGTATGCGGGCTCGCTTCGCCGGTCGGGATGCTGCCGCCGAACATGACGTCGTCGCCAGCATCTCCGTTGAGCACGTCGTTGCCCTTGTTGCCGACGAGCAGATCGTTCTGGCCCGACAGCAGCGAGACGTTGATCTCGGCCGTCGCGGACAAGTTCGAGCTGCCCTCGGTGCGGGCCTCGACCTTCAGCGTGAAGTTGCTGGCGTCGGCACCCGTGATCGTCAGACCAACGAGATCCTCAGCCGAGAGCGTCCACGTGCCGTCGCGGTTGTCGACGCCCGCCGAAAGCCAGGCGCCAGCCGGCATGTTGCCGACCACGATCGACAGCTTTTCGGACGCGTCCGCGTCGACGACGCCGACCTTGATCTCGAGCGGGATCGTGACCAGCGCATCCTTGTCGCCGTTGATCACGTCGTCGCCCGACTTTCCGAACACTTGGTCGTTGCCGGCTCCGCCGTTGAGCGTCTCGTCGACTTTGGTGCCGACCTTCAGCTCGCCAGTGCCGAAGTCGGTGACGTCGGCTGTGGCCAGCACCAACGAGTCCTCGTCAGCCTTCGGCTCATCGACCGGGGGCAGGGGGTCGGCAGGCATGTCCTCGGCAACCGGCTCATCGACCGGGGGCAGGGGGTCAGACGGCATGTCCTCGGCAACTGGCTCCTCGACCGGCGGCAGCGGATCGGCGGGCACGTCCTCATCGTGGTCGTGATCGCGGCCGTTGTCGGTGTGGCCGTCGTCGTTGTGGTCGCCGTCGCCGTGTCCGCGGCCGTCGTGCTTGTCGCCGTCGTTGTTGCGGCGGTCGCTGCCATCGTCGCGATCGTCATGGTCGCGATCGTGGTCGCGGTCCTTTCGCTCGCCGCGCGCCTCATGACCCCGGCCGCCGCGACCGTTGTCGGTGTGGCCGTCGTCGTTGTGGTCGCCGTCGCCATGGCCACGGCCGTCGTGCTTGTCGTCGTCGTTGTTGCGGCGCGCGGTCTCATCGCGCTCGCCATCGGCGCGCTCGTCCTTGTCGCAGTTGTCGCCGTCGGACTTGGCCTTTGCAGCCTCAGCCTTTGCTGCTTCAGCCTTTTCCGCGTCAGCCTTGGCTTTCTCGGCGTCAGCCTTCTCCACTGCGTCCTTTTCAGCCTTGGCCTTCTCGGCAGCAGCCTTCACTTTCGCTGCTTTCTCTGCCGCTTCGGCCGCTGCCTTGGCTGCCTTCTCGGCTTCTTTGTTCTTGTTGCTCATGGTCCTCGTCTCCCTACACCCGTGGCGATGCACCCACGGGATGCGCACCCTTGCCGGCCTTATGCAGCCAGCTTCAGGGTCGGACCCTACAGACGAGATTCAAACTTCACGTTCATTCGACCGAGGCGAATTGCCTAAAATTGACGGCAATTCCGGGCCCCGTGTGCTTGTGCTGAAACGGGACGATGCATCCCGCGACTACTCGGGCAGCCGGTAGCTGGCGAGTGTCGCGCGCAGGTCCTTTTTCGACACCTTGCCGGTGGCGGTGAGCGGCAGGTTATCTACGAACACCACGTCGTCGGGCACCTGCCACTTCGCGAGGCTGGCTGACACATGCGCCAGGATCTGTTCCCGGGTCGGGTCCGCGCCCGGCGCCTTGACGACGACGAGCAGCGGCCGCTCGGTCCATTTCGGATGGGCAACGCCGATCACCGCCGCATTGGCGACGCCGGGACAACCCATCGCCACGTTCTCGACGTCGATCGAGCTGATCCACTCGCCACCCGATTTGACGAGGTCCTTGGTGCGATCGACGAGCGTCAGGAAGCCATCGTCGGTCACGCGCGCCACATCGCCGGTGCCAAACCAGCCCTCCGTGTCGAAGCCGGCCTTCGACGCCGCCTCGTTCTCATAGTAGGCGCTGATCACGGCAGGTCCGCGGACGAACAGTTCGCCCTGCGCCGCGCCGTCGTGCGGCAACCGCCGGCCTGCGTCGTCGACGATCTTGAAGTCGACGCCGAAGAACCGCCGGCCCTGATGCGCCTTGAGCTTGATCCGCGCATCGAGGGGTAGCGCTTTCTCCTCAGGCGTCAGCCGCGTGAAGGCGCCGACCGGGCTCATCTCGGTCATGCCCCAGCCGTGCACGACATTGACGCCGTACTGGCGCTCGAACGCCTCGATCATGGGACCGGGCGCGGCCGAGCCGCCGATGATCACCTCGCTGAAGCCTTCGGGCTTGACGCCGCGCTTCCTCATCTCGTCGAGCAGTCCGAGCCATACCGTCGGCACACCCCAGGCCGAATAGACCCGCTCCTGGTCCATCAGGTCGAACAGGCTCGCGCCGTCGAGCTTCGGTCCCGGCATGACGAGCGGCGTTCCCGACAGCATCGTCGCATACGGCAAGCCCCAGGCGTTGACATGGAACAGCGGCACCACCGGTAGCAGGGGCTTCCCCGCACCGAACGGCGAGGCCAGCGACGCGATCTCGAACAGCGCGTGCAACACGGTGGAGCGGTGGGAGAACAGCGCGCCCTTCGGCTCGCCTGTCGTGCCCGAGGTGTAGCAGAGCGAGCTCGCGGCGGTCTCGTCGAGATCGGGCCAGGCGATGCGGTCCTCGCCGAGCGGCAGCAGCTCCTCGTAACACAGGAGACCTGGGAAGCGTCCACGCGCCGGTTGCGGGTGGGCAACCGAAGGCGCACGCGCCGGTTGGTACTGGGCAACCGAAGGCGCAAGCAAAGCCTCCATATGGGCCATATCAGTCATCAGCACATACGTCTCGACCGGCTTGAAGGCGCCCTTGAGCTTCTCGACCAGCGGCAGGAATGTCGTATCGAAAAACAGCATGCGGTCCGCCGCATGGTTGACGATGTAGGTCATCTGCTCGGGAAACAGCCGGGGATTGATGGTGTGACAGACCGCGCCGATCCCCGAGATCGCGAAATAGAGCTCGACGT
The DNA here is from genome assembly GCA_031418955.1 of Hyphomicrobiales bacterium. Taxonomy (GTDB): domain Bacteria; phylum Pseudomonadota; class Alphaproteobacteria; order Rhizobiales; family Hyphomicrobiaceae. The sequence goes on from JANOJW010000533.1 coordinate 9,874, forward strand.
GCCGCGTCGTGTTCCAGGCGAGCGTGGCGATGCGGTCGCCGGGCTTAACCCCGAGGGCCAGGAGCACATTGGCGAGCCGCGCCACCCGCCGCGCCGTCTCCCGGATCGTCGTGCGATGAATGCCACCCTCGACGGTTGCGCACACAAGCGGCGTGCCGCCATGCACTTCCGCGCCGAAATCGATCAGGCTCGAGACCAGCAGCGGCCGGTCCATCATCAAGCCCTTGAGCATCGCGGTCTCCTCCCTGATAGTGCGCCAGGAGTCTAGGCATGGGTTCGACGTTCGCCAAGCGGCTTGGCAGGGCGATTGCACCGCGTCCTGAATTCGCGCGCGACGCTCACCGGGGATCTATTACAATGGCCAAAGTGGATGTCAGGACGGACGGCAACATTGCCGTCATCACCATTTCCAACCCGCCGGTGAACGCCCTGGCGCACGGCGTCCGCGCCGGCCTCGACGCAAGCGTCGCGGCGGCCAACGCCAACCCGGCCATCAAGGCCATCGTGATTACCGGCGAGGGCCGCGCCTTCTCGGCAGGTGCCGATATCGCCGAGTTCCGTGCCGGCATGAAGCCGCCGGGCTTGCTCGAGGTGATCGACCGGATCGAGGCTTCGCCCAAGCCGGTGGTGGCGGCAATCAACGGCCTCGCGCTCGGCGGCGGCCTCGAGGTGGCGCTCGGCTGCCACTACCGCGTGGCCTCGAAATCCGTGACGCAGCTCGGCCTGCCCGAGGTGAAGATCGGCATCCTGCCGGGCGCCGGCGGCACGCAGCGTCTGCCGCGCGTCATCGGCGTCGAGGCGGCGCTCGATCTCATCGTCTCGGGCAATCCGACGGTCGCTGCCTCCGCGCTGAAGGTCGGGCTCGTCGACGAGCTTGCCGACGGCGATGTCGTCGCAGCAGGGATCGCCTACGCGCGAAAGCTCGTCGCCGATGGCAAGGGCCCGCGGCCGACCAGCGCCCGGGTCATCGACAAGGCATCGGTGCCGGCCGATCTCTTCGACAAGCGTGCGGCGGCAGTGGGCCGGCACCCGTCTGGCCCGATGGCCGCCCGGCACTGCATCGAGGCCGTCCGCGCCGCGGTCGGCACCAGCTACAAGGACGGCGTCACACAAGAGCAGAAGCTGTTTTCCGAGCTTGCCGCCAGCCCCTATGCGCGCGCCCTGCAGTATGCCTTCTTCGCGGAGCGGCAGGCAGCGACCGTTCCCGACATCGGCGCCGACGTGAAGCCGCGCGAGGTCAAGAGCGTCGGCGTGGTCGGCGCCGGAACGATGGGCGTCGGCATCGCGCTGGCGCTGCTCGGCGCGGGCTTTCCCGTCACCATCGTCGAGCAAAGCAAAGAGGCGCTCGACACCGGCCTCAAACGCCTGAAGGAGACGATCGACAACGCCGTGCTGCGCAAGCGCATGACCGCCGACGAGGCGATGAAGCGCATGGTGTTGGTGCGGCCGACCCTCGATTTCAACGAGCTGGGCAAGGTCGACATGGTGATCGAGGCGGTGTTCGAGAACCTCGCTTTGAAGAAGGCGGTGTTCGCCAAGCTCGATCAGGTGGCAAAGCGTGGCGCGGTACTCGCCAGCAACACCTCGACGCTCGACATCGACGCCATCGCCTCCGCGACCAAGCGTCCGGGCGACGTGATCGGCACGCACTTCTTCGCGCCAGCGAACGTGATGCGGCTGCTCGAGATCGTGCGCGGCACGGCGTCGGACAAGGACGCCATCGCCACCGCCATGGCCGTCGCGAAGCGCATCGGCAAGGTCGGCGTCGTGGTCGGCAACTGCTTCGGCTTCGCCGGCAACCGCATGATCGAGGAATACCTCGAGGAGGTGCAGGCGCTGATGCTCGAGGGTGCGACGGCGATCGAGATCGATCAGGCGCTCGAAGCCTGGGGCCTCGCCATGGGGCCAAACTCCATGATGGACCTGGCCGGCATCGACGTCGGCCATCGCATCCGACGCGAGCACAAATTCTCCGACGAGCGAATGCGGCTCTACAGGGTCGCCGACGCCCTTTCGGAGGCCGGCCGCCACGGCCAGAAAACCGGCAAGGGCTATCACCTTTACGACGCCAAGCGTACGCGAACGGCTGATCCCGCGGTCGACGCCATGTTCGAGAAGGAGGCGGCCGCGCAAGGCCTGGAGCGCCGCAAGATCGAGCGCGAGGAGATCGTCGCGCGCTGCCTGCTGCGGCTGGTCAATGAGGGCACCAGGCTGATCGACGAGAAGATCGTGGCGCGGCCCTCCGACATCGACGTCATCTACACGGCGGGCTACGGATTTCCGGCATGGCGCGGCGGGCCGATGTGGCAGGCGGAGAACGCGCTCGGCCTCAAAGCCTGCTTCGACCGCATGAAAGCACTCGAGGCCGCATACGGCCCCCGCTGGAAGCCGTCGGCCGCCTTCGAGCGCGCGGCATCGCGTGCGCACCCGGGAGGATGAAGAGCCTGATACGTAAAGCTTTATCGATGCAACAAAGCATTCGGCCGGAGGGCGCAACAGGCGCCACTTCGCGCCGCATTGCGCCGGCCACCCGCTCGGAACCCACGGCGGCGCAATACGGCCAAGCGGCCAATTGCGTCCTACGGTCCATTCGCCGACGCTTCAGTCGAGTTTCTGGATAGGAGGCGGTCGCGATCATGCCACACCTCATCGACCGTCGGCATCTCGATTTCGTGCTCGACGACGTGCTGCGCGTCGGCGACCTGCTGTCGCTGCCGGCCTTCGAGGCGCACGACCGCGAGGGGATCGCCGCGATCCTCGATACCGCCGAGGCGATCGCCCGCGAGCAATTCCTGCCCAGCCATCGTCTCGTCGACGACAACGAGCCGCGCATCGAGAACGGCCGCGTCGTGCTGCCGGCCGAGATCGCCATGGCGCTCGCCGCCTTCCGCGAGGCGGGCTTTCTGGGCATGGTGGCTGATCAGGACGTCGGCGGGCTCGGCCTGCCGCGGACGGCCGCGAACGCGGCGTTCCTGCAGTTCCAGGCGGCCAATGTCTCGATCGCCAACTATGCGCTGCTCTCGATGAGTGCGGCCGAGCTGCTCGCGCACCACGCGACGGCTGAGCAGAAGGCGCGCTGGCTGGCGCCGATCATCGATGGTCGCTATTTCGGGACGATGGCGCTGTCGGAGCCGCACGCGGGCTCCTCGCTCGGCGATATCACGACGCGTGCGACGCCACGCCCCGACGGTACCTATAGCCTGCGCGGCACCAAGATGTGGATCTCGGGCGGCGAGCACGACATGGCCGCGAACATCGTGCATCTGATGCTCGCACGGATCGACGGCGCGGCCCCGGGCGTCAAGGGCATTTCGCTGTTCATCGTGCCGCGCTGGCGCGCCGGATGCGGGTCGGCATCTGAAGGCGCAAGGGAAGTACGCGCCGGATGCGGGTCGGCATCTGAAGGCGCAAGGAGAGAGTGGAATTGTATCGCGCTCGCGGGGCTCAACCACAAGCTCGGCCAGCGCGGCACCGTCAACACGGTCCTCAACGTCGGCGAGGGCGGCGAGACGGTGGGAGAAATCGTCGGCGCGCCGGGTCAGGGACTCGCGTGCATGTTCACGATGATGAACGAGGCGCGCATCGGCGTGTCGATGGGCGCGGTTGCGCATGCGAGCGCCGGTTATGTGCACGCGCTCGCTTATGCGCGTGATCGCGTGCAGGGCCGCCACCCCGACAGCAAGGACCCGACCAGCCCCCAAGTCCCGCTCATCGAACACGCCGACGTGCGCCGCATGCTGTTGCAGCAGAAGGCAGCTGCCGAGGGCGGCGTCGCACTTGGGCTTTATCTCGCCAAGCTCGCCGACCTCAAGAAGGCCGCAGCCATTGCCGATCAGCGCGCAGACGCAAGTCTCATGCTCGATTTCCTGACGCCCATCTTCAAGGCGTGGATGTCGGAGGAGTCGCTGCGCGCCAACTGGAACGCCATGCAGGTGCTCGGTGGCGCGGGTTACACGCGTGATCATCCAGTCGAGCTGCACTACCGCGACAACCGGCTCAATCCCATCCACGAGGGCACCAACGGCATCCAGGCAATCGACCTGCTCGGCCGCAAGGCGGTGATGGCGGAGGGGCGCGCGCTGAACCTGTTGATCGAGCGCCTGCGTAAGACGGCGCTACGCGCGCGCCGGCAGCCGCAGCTCGCCGGCTACGGCACCGAGCTCGAAGACGCCGCGGCCCGCTGCAGCTATGCAGTCAGCGCCATGACCGCACGTCGGGAACAAGCGAATGCGCGCGCCGCTCTCTCCGAGGCGCACTACGTCATGGAGTTGTTCGGGCTGACCACTTTCGCCTGGATCTGGCTCGAGATGGCGCTGGCCTCGCTGCCCCGCGCCGATCACCCGGACGCGGCGACGCAGGCCTTCCATCGCGGCAAGTTGCAGACCTGCCGCTACGTGTTCTGCCATCGGCTCGTCGAGACCCGGACGCTGATCGAGATCATTGTGCGCCCCGACGCTGCGGTCTACGACATGCGCGACGCGTGGTTCTGAGCGGGTGCCGGACGGAGTGCCATGACGACGGCTATTACCCCCGCGGCAATCGCCGCAACCGACGCGCGTATCCGCAACCGCATCCGACGCACGGCCGTGCTCGAGATCGACGCAGCCGAGCTCGGCCTCGCCTCGGGCCGCCTCGTGCTGAAGCTCGAGCTGCTGCAGCACACCGGCTCGTTCAAGGCGCGCGGCGCTTTCTCTGCGCTGACGTCGGGCTCGGTTCCGGCGGCCGGGGTGGCGGCGGCTTCGGGCGGTAATCATGGCGCCGCCGTCGCCTATGCAGCCGGCGCGCTCGGCATCAAGGCGTGCATCTTCGTTCCGTCGATCTCCTCGCCGGCTAAGATCGCGCGCATCCGGGGCTACGGCGCCGAGCTGGTCGTCGACGGCGAGCGCTATGTCGACGCGCTCGCCCGCGCCGAGACTTATGTCGCGCAGAGCGGTGCGCGCCAGATCCACGCCTACGACCAGGTCGAGACGATCCTCGGCCAGGGTACGCTCGCCCGCGAGCTGGAGGAGCAGGCGCCGCACCTCGATACGCTGCTGGTGGCCTCGGGCGGCGGCGGCCTGATCGGCGGCATTGCGGCCTGGTTCGAGGGGCGCGTGCGCGTCGTCGCCGTCGAGCCCGAAGGCGCGCCGACCTTGCACATGGCGCTTGCCGCAGGCCGCCCCGTCGACGCGCCGCAGGGCAGTATCGCCGCCGATTCACTGGCGCCCTTGCAGGTCGGGCAGCTGATGTTCCCGATCGCCCAGCGCCATGTCGAGCGCGCAGTGCTGGTCGATGACGCGGCAATTGCCGAGGCCCAGTGCCGCCTATGGGATCGCTTACGCCTCGTCGCGGAGCCGGGCGGGGCGACCGCACTCGCCGCGCTGATATCGGGCGCCTACACGCCGCGCGCAGGCGAAACGGTCGGCGTGCTGGTCTGCGGCGGCAATACCGACCGGCTGCCGCAGGCCTGAGCGGGCGGGCTCAAGCAGTAACGTGCTCAAGCCGCCACTGGCAGCGCCTGCACAGGCTCGGCGCTCTGGCTCTCGTCGATGACGCGCGACGCCGGCAGCGCGATGATCGCACGCGTGCCGTCCCCGAGCCGGCTCTCCAACCGGAACGTGCCGCCGTGCAGCGCAACGAGCTTCTTCACGATCGGTAGCCCGAGGCCTGTGCCGCGCACGTCGCGATTGGCCTCGCACGCGATGCGCTCGAACGGCTCGAGTACTCGCTCGAGATCCTCGGCAGCGATCCCCGGGCCGTCATCGGCCACGGTCACGGTCAGCCCGCCGTCGGCGCGGATGTCGCCGGTGATCGTGATCTCTCCCGCAGCGCGACCATACTTCACAGCGTTGGTCGTCAGGTTCAACACGCACTGGAACAGCGCCCGCTCGTCGCCCAGCACGGCCGGGAAGTCGGCGGCGAGCGCCATGTGCACGCGACACCCCCGGTCGGCCGCCATCGGCTGCACGAACCGCGCTGCCCGCCCCGCGATCTCGGCCAGATCGACGAGGCCATCGACAAGCTCGTACTGCCCAGCCTCGATGCGGGCGAGGTCGAGCAGGTCGTTGGTCAGCGACAGCAGAAGCTTGGAGCCGCTGCGGATGTCCTCGATGCAGGTGCGGGACGCGGCGCTGTCAAGGGAGCCGCTCTTGCCCGAGGCCAGGATCTCCGAGAAGCCGACGACGGCATTGAGCGGACTGCGCAGCTCGTGCGTCACCGTGCGCAGGAAGTCGGTCTTCGACCGGTTGGCATCCTCGGCAATCTGGCGCGCCTCGGACTCGCCCTTGCGCGCCCGCGCGACGTTCTCGGCCATCGAGTTGAACGAGCGCGTCAGTGCGGCAAGTTCCCGTGGCGCCAGCGGTCCTGTCGGCGGGATGCGCACGTCGGTCGCGCCCTTGGCCATCGCGCTCGCGGCCTCGATCACATTGGTGACCGGGTTGAGCAGCGTCATCGCGGCGCGGCAGGCGACCAGTGCTGCAACGAGCAGGCTCATCGCGAACAGCGACGTCGCGGACTGATATGATTTGTTGGCGGCATCGCGTAACTCGGAAATCGGTTGCGGCACCATTACGCCCCAGCCCGCGCCTTCGACGCTCGAGTAACCGGCGATCATGTCGTCCTTCAAGGCTGGCGAATAGAATGTGGTGATGCCAGTCTTGCCCGCCAGCATCTCGACGACTGGAGCAAGCTTGGAGAGATCACGCATCTCCCGCTCCCAGGCGGGAACCGGATGCGCGAGCGTGCGGCCCGTCTGGTCCACGATCACCGCGTGGCCCTTGATCCCGAAAGCAATTGAGCGACCATGCTCGACGAAATAACTGGTGTCGATCGCGCCCACGATCAGCCATTTGCCGTGCCGTCGGACCCAGCAGATCACCGGCGCTCCGCTGCTGCCGGCATGCACGGGGGACATCACCGTACGCCCCTCGACAGCCAGGCCCGTGAGCAGGGTGAACGTCGCCGGCGACATCGCAGGCGGACACGACGTTGTCCCGGTATGGCCCTTGATCAGTCGCCCGGTGGCGCCGTCGAACTGGCACACGCTGCGAAAACCGAGGTTTGCGAGCAGCGCCTTCGTATCGGGCTGAGCCTTGCCCGCGAGCAGCGTGTCGGCCACGAAATCGAATGCGCCCGTGGTGTCACGATGATAACGCTTCAACGCCCCGCCGATGTTGCGGGCCAGCAGTAGATGCCGGTCCTTTACCTCTGCGACCTCGTGCTGGAGCGCGTTGGAGTGCGGCCAGGCCCAGAACATGGCCAACGGCGCCGCCACCAGCAGCGTGAAGATCAGAATGAATGTGGATCTGAGCGACAGCATGATCCGACCACAACGGCTCCCCGGCTGGCTGCACCTGTTCCCCACAGAGCCGAGCCTCACACTCCAACAGTCCCATAAGAGACTTGCGATCCCGTGCCGACGACCGTCGCAATTGTCTGAAGTTACCCAAGGTTGTGGTCCAAGACCCGGGCAGCGCGATGTGCTAGACGGGGGGGCAACACAACCTTGACGAGCCGTCGATATGACCGAGAGGAAGCGAGTGATCTGCATCGGGCACGCAGCACTCGATCGCATCTACCGGATCGAATCCTTCCCAGCGGAGCCGACCAAGGTGCGTGCGCTGGAAGCCATCGAGTCTGGCGGCGGGATGGCGGCGAATGCTGCCGTCACCGTCGCCCGGCTGGGCGGCGAGGCGGAGTTATGGAGCCGTACCGGTGACGATAGTGCCGGCTTTACGATCCGCGCCGGCCTCAAGGCCGAGCGGGTGGACACGCGTTCCATCCAGGCCTTCGAGGACTCCCGCACGTCGACCTCGGCGATCATCGTCGACGGCCGTGGCGAACGCCTGATCGTCGGCATGCGCGACACCGCTATCCCGTCAGGCACCAGCTGGCTGCCGCTCGAGCGCATCGAGGGGGCAAGTGTCGTGCTCGGCGACCTGCGCTGGATCGAGGCGACGCGGATCGCCTTCGAGCGGGCGCGCAAGGAAGGCGTGATCACGCTGCTGGACGCCGACCTCGGCGCACGTGAGGCATTGCCTGAGCTGCTGGCACTTGCCGACTATGCCATCTTCTCGGCGCCCGCCCTGCGCGAGATGAGCCGCGCCGAGTCGGATGAGCAGAAACTCGACGAGGTGCTGGCACTCGGGCCCCGTCACGCCGGAGTGACGCTCGGCGCGGGCGGATATCGGTGGCGCGAGGCTGGAGGCGGGCACGGCCGCCAGCCAGGATTTGACGTCGATGTGGTCGACACGACAGGCGCCGGCGATGCGTTCCATGGCGCGTTCGCGCTGATGCTGGCAGAGGGGCGGCCGGTTGCCGACTGCGCGCGTATCGCCTGCGCAGTCGCTGCGTTAAAGTGCAAGCATCTGGGCTCGCGGACCGGGCTTCCCCGACGCAGCGAGCTCGACGCGTTCCTCGCGAGGCACTGAATTTCGAGTTTGGTTGTGCCGCGACAGGGCTATTCGCTTGCACGGGGAGGAAACTGATTCCCTGAACTGCGAACCAACCCGATCTCGAATCTGTTTATTCATACGCACGGCTCACGTAGATTCTAACTTGCTCCATACCGAGCCTGTCGTTGTTGCCGAGGCCGCCCATGGCAGACCCGATTCATATCGAATTCACACGGTTCTCCGCCTTTTACAGTCCGTTGATCGCCGCGATCGCCGGCGGCTTCCTGGCTGACGAAGGATTTGCGCCCACATATGCCGTATCCGCGCCCGGAAAATCGGCGATCGAGGGCGTTCTGTCCGGCACCGTGCAGGTCGGACAGTCGGCTCCGAGCCAGGCGTTCCCCCAGCTCGAGAAGGGCCAGCGCCCAGACGTCGCCCATTTCGCTCAAGTCAACGAGATGGATGGCTTCTTCCTGGTTGGCCGCAAGCCCGAGCCATCCTTCAAGTGGTCGAGCCTCAGGGGCCGGCGCTTGATCATCGATCACGGCGCCCAGCCGCTCGCCATGTTCAAGTACGCCTGCCTGAAACGCGGTGTGAATTTCAACGACATCGTCGCGGTCAACATTCCGTCGCCCGAGATGGTGGCGGCGTTCCGGCGCGGCGAGGGCGACTACGTGCATCTGCAGGGACCGCTCCCCCAGCAACTCGAGCACGACGAGGCCGGCCACATCGTTGCCTCGTGCGGCGCCGCGATCGGTCCGTGCGCGTTCTCGAGCCTGGTCGCGGCGCGCGACTGGCTGCTGATGCCGCCGGCGAAGCGCTTCATGCGGGCGTACCGCCGCTCACGCGCCTTCGTGATCAAGTCGCCCGCCGCCGAAGTCGCGCGGATCGAGGCGTCGTTCTTCCCAGGCACGGATCCTGACGTGCTGGCGCGCACAATCGCCGCCTACCAGAAGCTCGGCAACTGGACGCCCCACGTCGAGATCACCAAGCCGGCCTGGGAAGCCGTGAACGACATCTTTCTCAGCGCCAAACTGATCACTCGCAAGCATCGCTACGAGGATGCCATCGCGCCACCGCCGGCTTGATGGCGACGCTGATTGACACAGCCGTTAATGCACCTTTGACCTTGTGACACGGCACGCCGGGCTGGATTGGATTTGGCGATCTACTCCAACGGATTGTTGCCGCTTTCGCTCTACGGTCCCGTGATCGGGGGACAGTGGGGAAACGCGATGACGAGCATGGGCCAAGGCGAGCGCCGCCTGTTCGGGCGCCGGGGCGGCCGCATCGAGGCCATGGTCTCTGGTCGCGGCATCGTGCCCGTTGCCTGTGTCATCCAGAACTTCTCTGACAAGGGCGCCATGCTCGAGTTCGCCGAGACGGCGCCGGATTCACCCATCTTCCATCTGATGATCGGCGCCAAGGGCATCGACATCCTCTGTCAGGTGCGCCACCGCGCGCCGGCCCACATCGGCGTGTCGTTCGCAGGCGGCGACGTCGAGCGGTTCATGGAGGCGTTCGGTGCGCGACCGGTCTTGGGCCAGTCGCTCGTGCAGCCGCGCGCCGTCGAGCAGCAGACCGATCAGCGGGTTGGCAGTCGCTCGCTTCGGCGCGCCGTGTTCGGCGAGAATTCGACGGAACAATCCGAGCGCCCGGCGATGATCGTGGCGCTTGTCGAGCGCCTCGCGGCGATCCCTGAGTTCGCCGCGGCCGGCTTTCGCGTCGAGACCGGGCGCGACCCCGGAGAGCTGGCGCTCTATCATCGCGCGGCGCGGCGGGGGTTCTGGCGACAGGACACTGACGCGCTGCACTGGTTTGCGACCGGGCTGGGCGGCGACCAGCACGAAGCGGCCAGCGTCGATGCGGCCGTCTACCACACGATGAGCATCGTGCTGGGGATCCTGTCCCGGCAGCGGCGCCCGGCCGCGCAAGTCACGGCTGCCGAAACGTCCACGCCGACACTTGCACAGCCGCTCTGATCGGCCGGCGCGGGTTGCCGGATCTCAGTAGATCGAGACGCCGCTGTCGACTGGATAGACTTGGCCCGTGGTGATCGCGGCCTCGTCGGAGGCCAGATACACCGCCATGTTCGCAATGTGGATCGGCTGGCCGAGACCGAACAGATGGCTCTCGCCCAACTTCGCGAGTGCCGGGTTCCCGGCCATCAGCTTCTTCACACGGTCCGACAGCGTCACCGATGGCGCGATCGCGTTGACGCGGATCTTCTGCCGGGCGTGGTCGAGCGCCATGTGGCGGGTCAGCGAGGCGACGCCGCCCTTCGCCGCCCCGTAGCAGGCGCGCCCCGGCACCGCCATGATGGCGAGGTTGGACGCCATGTTGATGATCGCGCCGCCGCCGCTGTACGCGATGTGCGGGATCGCCACCTTCGAGCACAGGAAGGTGCCGAACAGGTCAAGCTTCATCACGCGCCAGAATTCCTCCTCGGAGGCCTCGGTTACGGGACCGTCCTGCGGTGTCGAGCCGCCCGCATTGTTGTGCAGGATGTGCAACGCCCCGAACCGCGCGATGGTCGCGTCGATTGCCGCCGTCACGCTCGCCTTGTCCGTCACGTCGCAGATGCTGAACTGCGCGTCGCCACCGGAGTTGCCGGCCCGGCTCCGCGCCGAGGCAGCCGCCGCCTCGCCGAGCGTGCGATCGATGTCGACCAGCATCACTTTGGCGCCTTCCTCGGCGAAGCGCTCGGCCGTTGCGCGGCCGATGCCGCCACCGGCGCCGGTGATGAGCGCGACTTTTCCGTGGAGGCGTGGTCCGGGCATGGGCAGTATCCTGTGAGTGGGGAGTGGGGAGTATCGGGGGGGGGAGCTGGGCCAAAGCAACCGAGCGGGCAGCACGCCAGGACTGGCGGCGATGCCGGGTCGGCGGCATAGTGCGGTGGTCGATGTCAATTAACGCATGCGAGGCGGCCCGATGAAGATCACCTTTTTCGACGACTGGAAACTCGGCGTCGTGCGCGGCGACACTATCGTCGACGTCACGGCAGCGGTCAGCGCCGTTCCACATCTTGGCCCCCACGATCTCATCAACGGCGTCATCGCCGACTTCGGCGCCTACAAGGCGAAGCTCGAAGCCGCCGCGACCAGCGGCAAACCGGTCCCGCTCGCGTCGGTGCGCCTGCGCCCGCCGCTTCCCAAGCCCACCACCATCGACTGCATGGCGGTCAACTACATGGAGGACGGCACGCTCAAGGAGCCGGCGCCGATCAACGCCTTCCACAAGTCGCCGTCGGCGATCATCGGGCCGGGCGACACCATGGTGCTACCCGACGTGGCCGCAGCCGTGTTCGAGGGGGAGGCGGAGATGGCGATCGTCATCGGCCGCCGCGCCCGGAACGTGAAGGCCGCCGACGCCATGCAATACGTGTTCGGCTACATGAACTTCA
>JANOJW010000534.1:0-6652 GCA_031418955.1 Hyphomicrobiales bacterium
GTTAGAGCGCCGGCCTGTCACGCCGGAGGCCGCGGGTTCAAGTCCCGTCGCTCGCGCCATTCACTTGTCACCCTTTCATTTGCGATACGGCCCTTCGCCCGAGGCGGTGTCTTGCCGCCAGTCTGCGCGACGCTCGGCGGCGGAGTTGTCGCTCATCCCCCATCCACGGGCGTCCACAACACCTGATCGATGTGGCTCGCGCCGGTCGCCAGCATGACGAGCCGGTCGAAGCCCATCGCGCATCCCGATGCCGCCGGCATCTGACCAAGCGCAGCAAGGAAATCCTCGTCGATCGGATAGCGCCAGCCGTAGACGCGGCTCTTCTCCGCCATCTCCGCCTCGAAGCGGCGACGCTGCTCGACGGGGTCGGTCAACTCGCCGAAGCCGTTGGCGAGCTCGACGCCGCACGCAAAGAGTTCGAATCGCTCGGCAACGCGCGGATCGTGGCTGCAAGGGCGGGCGAGCGCTGCCTCATGCGTCGGCCATTCGCTGAGCAACACGGCGCGATCGAGGGCGGCTAGCCCCGTCTCGATCCTCTCGACCAGGACGCGGCTGAACAGATCGCTCCAGGTGTCGTCGGCAGCGACCCGAATGCCGAGAGCGGCGACCGCACGCGCGAGCGCGTCACGATCGACCCCTCCCGGCGCAATCGTCGCCAGCAGGTCGATACCGGCGAACTCAGCGAACGCGACTGCCATCGTGCGCGTCACGGGCGCGCTACCAAAAGCATCGCCCGCGATCGCCGCGCGGCCGCCGTGCCGAAGGCGCTGGCCTGAGGGCTCAGCCGCCAGCAGCGCACGCTGCAGAATGTGCGCACAATCCTCCCAGAGCTTCACGTACGGCTCGCCCGCGCGATACCATTCGAGCATCGTGAATTCGGGGCTGTGCAGGGTGCCGCGCTCGGCATTGCGGAAAACCGGCGCAAACGTGAAGATCCGCGTCTCGCCGGCGGCGAGAAGCTTCTTCATCGCGAACTCGGGGCTCGTGTGCAGATACAGTGGCCGCGTCGCCCCGGCTTCGCTCCGCCACTCGGTGCGGAAAGCATGCACGTGCGCCTCGTTGCCCGGGGACACCTGCAGGCACGCGGTGTCGACCTCCACAAAATCCTGGTCCTCGAACCAGCGCCGGATCGCCGCCTTGATCCGCCCACGGGCGATCAGGAACGGCCGCCGGTCCTGATGCCGCTCGGCGTCCCACCAGGGCGAGGGCGGAGCGGACATGCTGGTTTCCCGGTTCTCGATGAATGCGTTGTACCGTTACTTGAGATGGCCTCGATCTCGCGGGGACCATTGCGTGTCAAGCTTTGACATGTTCCCAGCTGCGGGGCACTGTAACACCGCTCGCGTTCACGACGCGCCCACGAACCGCCGCGTCGGACACTTCCGGGAGGAGACCACGATGACCATCACACGTCGCGCAGTCCTTGGACTGCCGCTGGCGCTCGCCGCCATGACCGGCATTGCACACGCCCAGGGCGGGCCGATCAAGGTCGGCGTGCCGATCCCGCTGTCGGGCCCGGCCGCGCTTTATGGCGAGCCGGCGCTGAAGGGCGCGCAGATGTTCGTCGACGAGCTGAACAAGGCCGGCGGCGTGCTCGGCCGCAAGATCGAGCTCATCGTGCGCGATAGCAAGGCAACGCCCGACGAAGCCGTGCGCGTCGCCCGAGAAATGATCCTCAAGGAAAACGTCGACTTTCTCGTCGGCACGCTGACCTCGGCGGAAGGCCCCGCCGTCTCGACGATCGCCAAAGAGAACAAAATCATCCTGATCGCGCCGATCCCCAAGACGGATCAGCTCGTCGCGCCGAAGAACCTGCACCCCTACATCTTCCGCACCGCGTCCAATACGACGATCGAGGGCCGGACGGCCGCCGAGATCATCGCCAAGTGGACCGACGTGAAGCGCGTCGCGACCATCGCCCACGACTACGCCTACGGGCAGGATGTGGCCAAGGAGTTCGCCGCCCACATCAAGAAGCTGCGCCCCGACATCGAGGTCGTCGACCAGGCTTGGCCGAAGCTCGGGGAGGCTGACTACACGCCCTTCATCAACGCTCAGATGTCGAAGAAACCCGACGCCATCTTCTCCGCCATGTGGGGTGGCCACTTCGTGACCTGGGCCAAGCAGGCAAAGCCCCTCGGCATGTTCGACGCCGTCAAGAACCGCGTCGTCAATGGTGGCGAGGCAGGCTCCGTCGAGGCGACGCGCGCGTTGGGCGCTGAATATCCGTTCGGCATCATCGCCAACTCCTACGACCTGCCGACTTACAAGGACCAGCCAGCGACCCACAAGGCCTACATCGAGAGGATCAAGGCCTTCACCAAGGAGGACCCTCCCTCGAGCTGGCCGATCATGATGTACGTCGCCATGCAGTTCCTGACCGAGGGCATCAAGAAAGCTGGCGCCGTCGACAGCGACAAGGTGTCGGCCGCCTTGAAGGGCATGACCATCCAGACCCCGTTCGGACCGCAGACGATCCGCGCCAAGGACCAGCAGGCGGATCGCGGCGAGTTCTACGGCGAGATGATCAAGGGCCCAGCCGGCGCCGCGGTGATGAAGGACGCGGCCTACATCGATCCCAAGCCGTTCATGGATTGATGGTGAAGTCCCCTCTCCCCGTTGTTCTGCACTTGCAACGGGGAGAGGGTTAGGGTGAGGGGCAACCGCTTGCTCCGAGCTTGATGCCGCCCCTCACCCCGACCCTCTCCCCATGCAAGGGCAGAGCACGGGGAGAGGGGGGAAGCGGGGGATTCTTCGTGCTTTCACAGCTACCGGACTTCACGCTGCTGCTCGGCCAGCTGCGCAGCGGCCTGACGACGGCGATGTTCCTGTTTCTCATCGCCTCGGGCCTCTCGCTGATCTTCGGCGTGTTGAAGATCATCAACTTCGCGCACGGCTCGCTCTATATGATCGGGGCCTATGTCGCCTGGCATCTGGTCCACTACTTCGTCGGCAACAGCTTCTTCGGCTTCTGGTTCGCGGTGCTGGTCGCGGCCTCGGTCGTCGGCGTGATCGGCGCGCTGGTCGAGCGGCTCTTGCTGCGCCACATGTACAAGCGTGAGGAACTCTACCAGCTGCTGTTCACCTACGCGCTGGTGCTCGTGTTCGCCGACGCCTGCAAGTACATCTGGGGCACCCAGCCCGTCTCCGTGCAACGCCCGGACGTGCTCGCTGGCTACATGACGCTGTTCGACGTGCGACTCCCATACTACGACACCATGATCATCTTCATCGGGCTCGCCATTGCCGGCGGGTTCTGGCTGCTGCTCAATCGCACCTCGTTTGGGCGCATTATCCGCGCCGCCGCGCTGGACCGTGAGATGCTCGGTGCGCTCGGCACCAACGTCTCGGGCCTCTATACGGGCATGTTCGTCCTGGCCTCGTTCCTCGCCGGCCTCTCGGGCGCGCTCGTGACGCCGATCAAGGGCATTGCGCCGGGGCTCGACGTGGACATCATCATCGAGGTGTTCATCGTGGTCGTGATCGGGGGCCTGGGCAGCGTGTGGGGCACGCTGTTCGGCTCGCTCGCCTACGGCATCACGCTGGCCCTCGGCATCCTGATCCAGCCGCGCTTTTCGATCGTCGCGGCGTTCATCCTGATGGCCGTTGTGCTGGTGATCCGGCCGTGGTGCCGAACGCAACTGCAGGCGCTCGCCTACGGCGTGCCGGTGACCTTCGGCTTCCTGTTCCTGATGCTCGGCACCCCCGCCGGCATCATCGCTGGCCTCGCTGTCATCGCGATCTGCGCGTTGCTGATCTTTGCGCCGCAGCTGATGCGCCGGAGGGCGTCGCCATGAAGGCCCTGCTCTCCGACCGCATCCCGTGGGTGCTGATCATCGGCCTGCTCGCCGCAACGACGCCGTTCTGGGGCAGCCGCTATCAGATCGACCTCGCCACCTACATCGTGATCTTCGCGATGTTCGCGACCAGCCTCAACCTGCTGATCGGCTCGACGGGTCTCGTCGCGTTCGGGCATGCCGCCTACTTCGGCGTCGGCGCCTACGTGTGCGGTATCTTCATGGGCGATCTCGGCATCCCGTTCATTGCGGCCTGGATCCTGGGCGGCGTCGGCGCGGCATTGGTGGCGGCCTTCTTCGGCTACTTCTGCGTACGGCTGACGCAGACCTACTTCTCGATGCTGACGCTCGCCTGCGCGCAGATCGTGTGGGCGATCGCCTTCAAATGGAACGAGGTGACGGGCGGCGAGCAAGGCTATCCGCGCGTGCCGATGCCGGAGATGGGCTTCCTCGATCCGTTGTTCGCGCCGTTCGTGCATCCGCGCGCGCTGACGGCGGCGAAGTTCTACTTCATCGCGCTGGTGCTTTCAGGGCTGTGCATCTGGCTGCTGCAACGCATCACGCGCAGCTCGTTCGGGCGCATCCTCAACGCCATCCGCGACAACCCCGAGCGTACGCAGTTCATCGGCATCAACGTGCGCCGCTACCAGCTCATCGCGTTCACGCTGGCCGGCGCCTTCGCCGGCCTCGCCGGCGGCCTGTTCGGCATCTACAAGCGCGGCGTCTATCCCGACTACGCCTACTGGTCGAAATCGGCCGAGGTGCTGATCATGACCATCCTCGGCGGTATCCACAGCTTCTGGGGGCCAACCGTCGGCAGCGCCGTGCTGATCCTCCTGAACGGCATGATCGTCTCCTACACCGAGTACTGGCCTTTCGTTCTGGGCGTCATCCTGCTGGTCATCCTGTTCGCGTTTCCCGACGGCTTGATGGGCACGATCGAGGCCTTCGTCTCGAAGCCGGGCGAGCGGCCCGAGATCATCGCGAAGCTGATCTGGTGGTCGGCGGCCGGCTATGCGGCGCTCGTCGCGGTGATCGGCTGGACAGCTGCGCCACGCAATCTGGTGATGATCGGAGCGGGCGTCGCCGCACTCGCCGTGCTGGGTCTCCTGCAAGCCCACATCATGCGCGTCCTCGAGCGCGTGTTCGCTTTCCTCAAGGGTCGCGCCGATGCATGAGGTGATGCTCGAGGTCCGGAACCTCACGAAAGCCTTCTCAGGGTTCGTCGCCACCAACGACGTCTCGCTCACCGCCGAGAAGAACCGCATCACCGCGGTGATCGGCCCGAACGGCGCCGGCAAGTCGACGCTGTTCAACCTGATCACCGGCCACATCGTGCCCGACCAGGGCGTGGTGATCTTGGAGGGCCGCGACATCACGGCCATCGCGCCGCACAAGATCTGCCGGCTCGGCATGGCGCGCTCGTTCCAGCGCACCAACATCTTCCCCAAGCTCACCGTCTACGAGAACATCCAGGCCGCCTTCATCTCGCACGGCGGCCGCGGCCTCGATATGTGGGGGGCCGCAACCCGGCAGTTCCGCGACAAGACCGACGCCATGCTCGACTCACTGGCGCTGACTGACGTCGCCGACACCATCGCGGGCGAGATGAGCCACGGCGCGCAGAAGCAGGTGGAACTCGGCATCGCGCTCGCCGGCGAGCCGCGCATCCTGCTGCTCGACGAGCCGACCGCCGGCATGAGCGCGCAGGAAACGCGTGAGTCGATCGCGCTGCTGGCGAAAATCGCGCAAGAGCGCGGGCTGACGCTGCTGTTCACCGAGCACGACATGGACGTCGTGTTCTCGATCTCCCAGAAGATCGCCGTGCTGCATCAGGGCCGCATCATTGCCACGGGCAGCCCGCAGGAGGTGCGCGAGAACGAAGAGGTGCGCCGCGTCTACCTCGGCGGCGGCAAGCATTGAGGGGCTGCATCGGGGACTTGCCATCGCGACTATGAAGGGGCAACCTGCCACGGTGATTGCACCGCAACCAGGAGAACAAGATGAAGTCCGTCTTCGGAGCCATCCTCATGATCGGCATGGTGGGCGCGATCGCCCCCCCCGTGGAAAGCGCGATAGTTGAGCAGCAGAAGAAGGAACCAAAGAAGAAGAGCGGATGCAAATTCTTCGGGACAATTCTCAAGTGCCAGTAGTGGTGACTGGCCTTCGCTGAAGCAGGGATTGTAGATGACGATTGCTCTCACACCTGAGCAGCGCCGATGGCTGGAAGCGGCCGTCGCTGAGGGCCGTTTTGCCTCGGTCGAGGAGGCAGTCGAAGCCGCGCTGACCGGCCTCATGACCACCGACGCCGAGGACGACGACTGGATCAAGCCGCATCTCGATGCATCGCGCGCTGCCGTCGAGCGTGGCGAGGGAGTTTCCTTGGACGATTTAGACAAGCACCTGGCTCATCGTCGCAAGCACAGCTCGAATGGCTGAAGTCACGCTGTCGCCCGCGGCCGTCGAGGACTACAATGCGATCATTGCCGAACTTCAGCAGCGCGCGGGAACAAGGATAGCGCAGCGGTACGACGCAGCGATCGAAGCGGAACTTCGTAACATTGCGGAGTATCCAGGTAGTGGTGCCCCGCGAGGTCGCTTCGGCAAGTTGACCCGCATGGCGCTCGTCTCTCCATACCTCATCTACTACGATGGGGCCCCAAAGGCCGAAAGCGTCGTGGTCTTGAGAATCGTCCACGGGCGTCGGCGTTTTGGCCGCAAGCAGATCGACAAAGGCCGTACCTGAAAGAGCGCGCAGCCGTGCGGCATCAGGGCCGCATCATTGCCACGGGCAGCCCGCAGGAGGTGCGCGAGAACGAAGAGGTGCGCCGCGTCTACCTCGGCGGCGGCAAGCA
>JANOJW010000535.1:0-9006 GCA_031418955.1 Hyphomicrobiales bacterium
GGGAGGTGCGCGAGGCGCTCGCCGGCCAGTCGCCCAACCCGATGCTGCTGCTCAATGACGCCGGCAAGCAGATCGTCTCGCTGGCGGTGCCCATCCAGAGGCGTAACAACACGGTCGGCGCGCTGCTGCTCTCGACGCGGCCAGGCGAGATCGACGAGGTGCTGGCGACCGAGCGCCGCGTGCTCGCGACATTCAGCTTGTTGGCGGTGCTGACGACGCTGCTGGTCTCGATGCTGCTCGCGCGCTTCATCGCGGGGCCGGTGCGGCGCCTCTCGGCTGCCGCAGACCACGTCAGCCGCAGCATCAACGCCCGCGCCGAGCTCCCCGATTTCTCCGGTCGCGAGGACGAAGTGGGCCAGCTGTCGGGGGCGTTCCGGCGCATGACCGCATCGCTGTTTCGCCGCATCGAGGCGAGCGAGAAGTTCGCCGCCGACGTCGCCCACGAGCTGAAAAACCCGCTCACCGCCGCCCAATCGATGGCGGAATCGCTCACCTACGCCAAGACGCCCGAGCAGCGGAACCTGTGCGTCACCCAGATTCGCAGCGAGCTCAAGCGGCTCAATCGCCTGATTACCGATGTATCGAACGCTTCACGCCTCGACGCGGAGCTTGCGCGGCAGACCCACAAGCCTGTCGATCTCCAGGACGTGCTCCACGGTGTCATCGGCATCTTCCGCGACCGCGCGGCCTCCGACGGGGTGATCGTCGCGCTGGCCATCGACGAGACGATGGCGGGCGGCCTGACCGTAAAGGGCCACGATGGCCGCCTGGGCCAAGTCATCACCAATCTCGTCGACAACGCCGTGTCGTTCTCGAGCGACGGCGACACAGTGACGATCACGGCGCGCCGGGTCGGGTCCGAAGTCGAGTTCGCGATCGTCGACGAAGGCCCGGGGCTACCCGAGGACAAGCTCGAGAAGGTGTTCGATCGTTTCTATTCGGACCGACCCCAGAGCGACCGTACCCAGGGCAAGAATTCTGGCCTGGGCTTGAGCATCTCGCGCGAGATCATCGCCGCGCACGGCGGACGCATCTGGGCCGAGAACCGCTACGACGGGAACCTGCATGACGGGAAACCGTTTGACGGGACTGGGAGTCAGACCGCGGGCGATCGCATGTCGGCGAGCGGGCATCCCGTGGCCGAGGCCATTGAGATCGTCGGCGCCCGTTTCATCGTACGCCTGCCGGCGATGACGCAAACCGCTTCCCGGGGACAGATGGGCCTTGTCTGGCGCCAGTAACCGCAGTGGATCGCTGATCCACGCCACGGCCATCGCCATCGACGGCCGCGCCGCCCTGTTGCTCGGGGCCTCAGGCTCCGGCAAATCGGATCTCGCGCTGCGCTGCCTGATGCTCGAGGCGCATCTCGACGGCCACCCCTTGCGCGCCGAGCTCGTCGCCGACGACCAGACGCTGATCGAGATCGTGGACGGGACGCTGCACTGCCGCGCGCCAGAACGCATCTCCGGCCTGATCGAGGTGCGTGGGCTCGGCATCGTGCCGTTTGCGCGCCGGGCGAGCGCGGTGGTGGGGCTCGCCGTGACGCTGACGTCGGGACCGCTCGAGCGACTGCCGAAGCCCGCCACGCTCGATCTCCTCGGGCAAAGCGTGCCGCAGATCGCGATCGCTCCCTTCGAGGCCTCCGCGCCTTACAAGCTGCTGCTTGCGCTCGCGCGAACGGTCTCCTAAGGCCTCCAACGCACGGCCACTTGCCGGGGCAGCGCAAGTTTGCTGAATCGTCTCGAGGCCGGCCGCGCGGGAGATGGCGCGTTGCGAACCGAGCGTCGCGTGAGGGAGGAGACGGGGATGAGCCGCTATCACGAGGTCTATGCCGCCTGGAAGCGCGACCCGGAAGCCTTCTGGGGGGAAGCTGCGCGCGAGATCGACTGGATCAACCTGTGGGACCGCGTGTTCGATCCCTACGCCGGCGAATACGGCCGCTGGTTTGCGGGCGCGGAATGCAACACTGCCTACAACTGCCTCGACCGGCATGTGCTGCGCGGTCGCGGCCAGCAGCGCGCGCTGATCTACGACAGCCCCGTCACCAAGACCACCAAGAGCTACAACTACCAGGACCTGACACACGAGGTGGCGACGCTCGGCGGCGTGCTAGCTGACCTCGGCATCAAGAAGGGCGACCGTGTCATAGTCTACATGCCGATGATCCCGGAAGCCGCGATCGCCATGCTGGCCTGCGCCCGCATCGGCGCCGTCCACTCGGTCGTCTTCGGCGGTTTCGCTGCGTCCGAGCTGGCCACCCGGTTCAATGATTGCAAGCCCGTCGCGGTGCTTTCGGCGAGCTGCGGCATCGAAGGGACGCGCGTCATTCCCTATAAGCCGCTGCTCGACCGCGCCATCGAACTCGCCGAGCACAAGCCAGAGACGTGCGTCGTGCTGCAGCGGCCGCAAGCAGAGGCGACGCTGATTGCTGGCCGCGATCACGACTGGGACGACGCGGTGCTCGATGCGAAGCGTCGGGGACGCAAAGCCGGCTGCGTGCCGGTGCTGGCGACCGACCCGCTCTATATCCTCTACACGTCAGGCACCACCGGCCAGCCGAAGGGTGTCATTCGCGACAACGGCGGCCACATGGTCGCGCTGAAGTGGTCGATGAAGAACCATTACGGCATCGATCCCGGCGAGACGTTCTGGGCGGCCTCCGACGTCGGCTGGGTGGTCGGGCACAGCTATATCGTCTACGCGCCGCTGCTGCACGGGGCGACATCGATCCTTTATGAGGGCAAGCCGGTCGGCACACCGGACCCCGGTGCGTTCTGGCGCGTCATCGCCGAGCACAAGGTGTCGGCGATGTTCACCGCGCCGACGGCCTTCCGCGCCATCAAGAAGGAAGACCCGAAGGGCGAGCACATCAAGCGCTACGATCTGCGTGCGTTCCGCACGCTGTTCCTCGCTGGCGAGCGGGCCGATCCCGAGACCATAAAATGGGCCGAAAACAATCTCGGCGTGCCCGTCTACGATCATTGGTGGCAGACGGAAACCGGCTGGCCGATCTGCGGCAACCCCGTCGGGCTCGGTGCACTGCCCGTCAAGTACGGGTCACCGACCGTGCCGATGCCGGGCTACGATCTGCAGTGCCTCGATGCAGCAGGAAAACCGCTGCCCGCCGGCGAGATCGGCACGCTGGCGGTCAAGTTGCCGCTGCCGCCGTCGTCGCTGCCCACGCTGTGGGGCAACAACGAGCGCTTCCGCAAGAGCTACCTCGCCGACTTCCCGGGTTACTACACGACGTCGGACGCCGGCTACATCGATGCCGACGGCTACGCCTACGTGATGGCGCGCACCGACGACGTGATCAACGTCGCCGGCCATCGCCTGTCGACGGGACAGATGGAGGAGGTCGTCGCCCGGCACAAGGATGTCGGTGAAAGTGCGGTGCTCGGTGTCGCCGACGACCTCAAAGGTCAGATCCCGGTCGGCTTCATCGTGCTCAACGCGGGCGTCAATCGCTCCGCCGAGGAGATCGAGGCCGAAGTGATCAAGCTCGTTCGCGACGAGATCGGGCCCGTCGCCGCGTTCAAGCAGGTGATGACGGTCAATCGCCTGCCCAAGACGCGCTCGGGCAAGATCCTGCGCGGCACCATCCGCGCCATCGCCGACGGCGACGCCTGGAAGATGCCCGCGACCATCGACGATCCAGCGATCCTCGACGAGATCACCGAGGCGATGCGCTCGCGCGGCATGGCGGCCAACGCCAAGCCGCCGACGGGCGGGTGACAGCGGCAGCGCCGGCACACCGCCGGCTCGATGGGCCGGGTGCGGACGTGGACGGGCGCGTGCCGTAGGGCGCAATAGCGCGCCCGCCAGCCGATCCAGCGCACCGACGCTCAACGCGCGTATTGCGCCGTCTTGCAGTGGTGGACGTCGCGGCGCAAAACGCGCGTTCGATACCGGCACGTGTCGCCGGCGTGGTGCACGCGCTATTGCGCCCTACGTCGCGCGATGTCCGATTCGGGTCAAAAACGCCGCGGTCGTCCCAGTACTAGCGCAATCGTGGTCACCGCGCCTTGGCGGGTGGCAGCGTCGGTGGCCGGCCATCCATCGCCTTCAGCATGGCGTCGATGGCGACGGCGGCGTGCGCCGCGCGCCCGGCAGCAGGCCGATGATCGCGGCGACCGCGAGCGCGGCGGCGAGGTGGACCGGCGCGCCGACGGCGGGTTCGGGCCAGCCCGCGACCAGCGCACGGACCGCGTCCGATGTCAGCGCGCCAGCCGTGATCTCTCGGCAAACGAGCAGCGAGGGCACGGCGCCGAGCAGCAGCCACGGGCCGCTGAGACCTGCGTCGCTGATGCGGCGGCGGCAGACGACCAGCAGCACAGCGGCCAGCAGTGCGGCGGCCAGCACCGCGACCGCTGCCTGGATCATGCCGGCCATGGCCTCGCACGAGATCACCCCGTCGACACATCGCGAGTGCTGCGGCAGCGCGAGCAGCGCCGCGGGCCCACTCACCCACACGGCGAGCGCCGAAATCGTCAGCCAGCCAGCGATCCGCCGCGCGAATGCGATCCGGTCCATGGTGTCCCTGTCGGTTCCTCGTCCGAAACGGTGCGCCTTAGCCGGTTGACGCTGTGCCAACGCTGCAGCCCTCGACCCTCCGATTTTCCCAGTTCGGCTAACCAGTTATGAATAGGCGATCCAATCCTGACAAAGCCGGCGCTCCAAGTCATGCGGCCGCCGCAAACGATGCTAGGATCAGCGGACTGGCGGCATGCGGGAGGCGACGATGGCGGATGCGGCAGCACTGCTCGGCGAAGTCAGGGCATTCGCGAGCCTGTACGAATTGGCGCGGCTCGAAGAAGCGGTCGACCAGTTCTGCGGCTGTGTCAGCGCCGAGAAGGTGCAGATCGCCGACCATGGCGTCGGCGACGAGGGCGCACTGAAGCTCGCGCTCGAGGCGATGCGGAACGCGCGGGCATTTCCCGCCATCGAGCGGCTGTGCAATCGCTTGCTGAAGCTCGGCTGCACGTTCCCCTTTCTGCGCCGCTTCTATGCCCAGGCGCTGATTGATCGCGACAGCATCCCGCTCGCGATCGACGTTCTCGGCCAGTTGAAGGTCGCGCTCAAAGCGACCGCGCCGCCGGACGATCCGGAGCACAAAAGCCATCCCGAGTATGCCGAGGCGCAGGGTCTGCTCGGACGCTGCTACAAGCAGACCTACATCGACAACGTCGATGCGGTGCCCGCAGAGCGCCGCGACGCGGCGGCTGGCGCCAGTGCCCGCCAGTTCGACAGCGCCGTCCAGCACTACGTCAGCATGGTCGATCTCCTGGACGTGACACGGACCGACTGGCACGCCATCAACGTCGTGGCCATGATGGTGCGCGCAAAGCGCGACGGCTTAGGGGATTTCAAGGACGGCATCGAGGCGTGGGCGGGGAAATTCGTCACCGCCTACGAGCCCGTCGCGGAAACGACCGACAACCCCTGGATGCTCGCCACGCTGGGTGAAGCGCAGGCCGCGCTCGGCAACTGGACGCAGGCCTCGAAATGGCTCGCGCGCTTCGCCGAGCACGACCGTGTCGACGCCTTCATGCTTTACGGCACCATTCGCCAGCTGGAGCAACTCTACGGCTGCAGGGCTGGCGACGAGGACACCGCTCAGCTGCTGACCGTGCTGAAGCACAGGCTGGCCACGGTGTCGCGCGGGCAGGTCAACTTCTCGCGCGGCGAACGGGACGGCATCGCGGCGCTCGACGGCCTCACCGAGCAGCAGCTCGAGGCGCGGCTCGGCAAGGAGGGCCCGCGCAAGGTCAAGTGGCTGAAGCAGGCATTCCAGGCGGCCCGCGCGATCGCACGCGTGCGCGACAAGGCGCAGCAGGAGAGCGAGCTCGGGCTGGGCACCGGGTTCCTCGTTCGCGGGCGCACCCTGGCGCCGAGCCTGGGCGAGGAGATTTTCCTGTTGACCAACGCGCACGTCATTGCGCAGCGGCGCGACCGGACGGCCATCACGCCGCACATGGCGAGACTGACCTTCGACGAGGCGCCAGGGCTTGTGCTGGCCTGCAAGGAGGTCGTCTGGTCGTCGCCGTTCGACGAGCTGGACGCGTCTCTCGTGCGACTGCAGACGGGCGGTGTCGATCTGCCGGGCGTCATCGATCTCGAAGCGTTCGAGTATTTCCCAAGCGATTTCGGCGAGCTGTCGCCGTCACGGCTCGGCGCCTACATCATCGGCCACCCGGAAGGTGGCGACCTCAGCATCTCGCTCGATGATGCCGAGATCGTCGACCTCGGGCGCCGCCGCACGCAAGACGCCGGGATCTATGTCCACTACAAAACGCCGACCGAGCACGGCAGCTCGGGAAGCCCGGTGTTCAACAACGACTGGCGCGTCGTTGCGTTGCACCATGCCGGCCCGCCGCGTCAGGCCAATGGGCGGCCGCAAGGGCTACGCCGGCTCGGCGGCCGTGGCGGCTTCCATTGGGCCAACGAGGGTATCGCGCTGGCCTCGATTGCGGCCGCCATGCGCACAGCGCTCGGCTGAAACGTGCTCGACCCGCCGCCATTCAGCCCCCCGGCGAGAACCGCGCCGGCTTCATCGCCTTGTCGTCCTGCATCTGCACCAAGCCTTCGGTGCGGGCCAGGAACTCGGCCCAGGCCGGGTCGGCATCGCGCGCGGCGCGCTTCCTCTCCATGTCGGCGAGGCTGTCGTAGCGCCATAGGTGCACCACCTGGTTCAGCGGGCCGATTACGCTCGTATAGTACCCCATCAGCTCGAAACCGTGACGCTTCGTGATGGGCAGCGCGTGCCGCTCGAACAGCTCCAGATAGGCCGGCATCTTGCGCGGCACGAGCGTATAGGTTCGCACATCGACGATCATGAATGGCCTTTCAGTTTGCGCCTACAGCAACCCACACGGCAGCCGGCGCAGTTGCTTGCGCCTTCAGATTCCCACACGCATCCGGCTCGTGCATCCGGAGCGTGGATGCCGACACGCACCGAATTCCTGGCTTTCCGGCGCGCTGCATCACAATTGTATCCCGGTAGCATATTGCGCTGAGTTGGCCGATCCGTCATGATTGTAACGCAAGCGACGAGACCGGTTGCAAGCCGGCAGCGCGAATGGGTACGACACGGAGTGTGTATGGCTGGCGTACAAATGGCACCCATTGCTGCTGCGGTGGCGGGGCAAGCGGCGGCGATCGACATCGTCGGCATGCACAAGTGGTTCGGCGAGTTCCACGTCCTCAGAAACATCAATCTCAATGTCGCCCGTGGCGAGAAGATCGTCATCTGCGGGCCGTCGGGCTCGGGCAAGTCGACGTTGATCCGCTGCATCAACCGGCTCGAGGAGCACCAGAAGGGCGATATCGTCGTCGAAGGTACGCCTTTGACGTCCGACCTCCGGCAGATCGACCGTATCCGCGCCGAAGTCGGCATGGTGTTCCAGTCCTTCAATCTTTTTCCGCACCTTAGCGTGATGGACAACCTGTGCCTTGCTCCGGTGTGGGTGAAAAAGATGCCGCGCGCGGAGGCCGAGAAGGTCGCCATGCAATACCTGAACCGGGTAAAAATCCCCGAGCAGGCCCTGAAGTATCCGGGCCAGCTTTTGGGTGGCCAGCAGCAGCGCGTCGCCATCGCGCGCGCCTTGTGCATGAACCCGCGCATCATGCTGTTCGACGAGCCGACCTCGGCGCTCGATCCCGAGATGATCAAGGAGGTGCTCGACGTCATGATCGAACTCGCCCGCTCGGGCATGACCATGCTCGTCGTGACCCACGAGATGGGCTTTGCTCGGTCGGTCGCCGATCGCATCATCTTCATGGACAAGGGAGAAATCGTCGAGCAGGGCCCGCCATCGACGTTCTTTGCCAATCCGCGCGAGGAACGGACACGGACATTCCTGTCCCAGATCCTCAATCACTAGTCGGGGACGGCATGTCCAGACAAATCCGGCGGGATAAGTGCTTCGTTTGTCATCGCCTTCTGACGGATTGACTTCGCAGCCGTCGCGGGCCGAATGTCGCGCCATGCAGGAAACCCGCCATGCGGGTGCCTGTGGAAAGTGTTGAACGAGTAACAGTCACGATCCAAGGGAGGACCAAACGCATGAAATCCATGTTCGCTTTCGGCTTTGCCGGAGCGTTGGCGCTGGCGGGATTCGCCGGCACCGCATCCGCGCAGGCACCCGCCGCCAAGACGCTCGACGCCATCAAGGCGCGCGGCACCCTCAGCTGCGGCGTCTCGACCGGTAACCCGGGCTTCTCGAACCCGGACGACAAGGGCAAGTGGTCGGGATTCGACGTCGACTTCTGCCGCGCCATCTCGGCTGCGATCTTCAATGATCCCGAGAAGGTCTCCTACAAGCCGCTGACCGCCAAGGAGCGCTTTACAGCGCTGCAGTCGGGCGAGGTGGACATCCTCTCGCGCACGACGACTTGGACGCTCAGCCGCGATAGCCAGATGGGCCTCTCGTTCGCCGGCATCATGTACTACGATGGCCAGGGCTTCATCGTGAACAAGAAGCTCGGCGTGAAAGAAGCCAAGCAGCTCAACGGCGCCACCGTCTGCGTGCAGACCGGCACCACCACCGAGCTCAACCTCGCCGACTACTTCCGGGCCAACAAGCTCGAGTACAAGACGGTGGTGTTCGAAAAATCCGACGAGGCGATCCCGGCCTACGACTCCGGCCGCTGCGACGTCTACACGACCGACATCTCGAGCCTCTACGGCCAGCGCCTGAAGCTCAAAAATCCCGACGATCACGTGATCCTGCCGGACGTGATCTCCAAGGAGCCGCTCGGCCCGGTTGTTCGCCAGGGCGACGCCCAGTGGTTCACGCTGGTGAAGTGGGTCTACTACGGTTTGCTCAACGCTGAAGAACTCGGCGTCGACCAGAAGAACGTCGAGCAGATGGTCAACTCCGCGAACCCGGAGATCAAGCGCCTGCTCGGCAAGGAAGGCGACTTCGGCAAGCAGCTCGGCCTCGAGAACGACTGGGTCGTTCGCATCGTGAAGCATCTCGGCAACTACGGCGAGATGTTCGAGCG
>JANOJW010000536.1:0-3598 GCA_031418955.1 Hyphomicrobiales bacterium
CCGCTGTGCGGCTCGGGCTTCCTGACCGAAGGCGTGCTCGGCCCCCAGGGCGATGCCGCCGAGGGCATCGAGACCGCGCTGCATTACGGCGACGGTATCGACAACCCGAAGAACGCCGCATTCCGCAAGGCCTTCAAGGACAAGACCCAGCGCGACGCCGATGTCTATGCGGTGCAAGGCTACGACGCCGCGCAGTTGCTGGCGATCGGCCTCGAGGCGGTGAAGGGTAAGATCGAGGACGAGGCCAACCTCTACAAGGCGATGCGCGAGGCGAAGATCGATTCACCGCGTGGCCCCGTCACAATGTCGAAGTCGCAGGAGGTGATCCACAACATCTACCTGCGCCGCGCCGAGAAGGGCGAAAACAAGGTGATCGGCATCGCCGCCGAGAACCTCGCCGATCCCGGCACAGGCTGCAAGCTGTAAGGGGCGGGAAGCCGCAATCGTCAGTGAACCGCGTAGGGTGTAAAGTGATCTGCACCCTACGTTCTTTCCGAGCGAAAGGAGGCGCCTTATGGGAGAAATGACGAAGCGGTTTACTGAAGCCATCGATGCGGTCAGCGCCATGCCTGCTGACCAGCAAGATCTCATCGCAAGTGAATTGATCGAGCGTGTGCGTTCGCTTGCTGAACCGGCGGCTGAAATGTCCGAGGATGATCGTAGAGATCTTGAAGTTGCGTTGGCCGAGGCGAGGGCTGGCAAGCGTGCGACAGAGGCCGAGGTTGCCGCAGTTTTCGCGAAGTACGGCGCTTGAAGGTCGTCTATCATCCCGTCGCTTTGGCACAGCTCGACGAGATCCTCGATTACATTGGGGTTCGCAGTCCCGCAGGAGCGCAGCGCGTAGCGGCCGCCATCAAACATTCGATCAACTTGCTTGCTGAGTTTCCGCGCAGCGGGCGGGCGAGCGCAGTCGACGGAATTCGAGAGCTGCCAATCGTCCGATATCCGCATATCGACTTCTACACGATCGATGATGTCGCGGGGGACGTGATCATTCTACGAGTGCGGCATACGTCGCGGAACCCGAAGCATCACTTGGATTGAGTGTTCGGCGCGTCTACGCCTTGCACAGCAGTTCGGAGTCGAAACGTGATCGAGGGCGGATGTCATTGCGGAGCGGTGCGCTACACGGTGATTGCGCACCCGACGCGGCACGCTCTGTGCCACTGTACGGACTGCCGGAGATCGTCGGGCGCACCAGCTGTCGCCTGGGCCATTTTCAAGCGCGATGACGTTCAGCTCACCAAGGGCCAACCCAAGGTGCGCAGTTCCTCAGAGCACGGCCGCCGGTCCTTCTGCGGGGCGTGCGGCACCGGTCTCCTTTACGAGAATGACCTGATCCTACCGGGTCTCATCGACGTTCAAAGCGCTACGCTCGACGATCCCGGAGCAATCGCGGCGCCGGATGTCCAGGTGCAACTCGCAGATCGCATCGGTTGGATGGTGGCGGTGCAAGCGATCCCTGGATTCGAGCGGTATCCCCCGAAAACGTAGAGCTGTGCCCGTCCGTGGTGGAAATCGACAATGTCCGCCTCGAAACCCGCGTCGTTCCAGGCGACGCGGCAAAGCCGTGGCTCGTGTTCCTGCACGAGGGGCTGGGCTCGGTGTCGCTGTGGCGCGACTTTCCCGACAGGCTCGCGCGCCGTCTCGGCAGCCGCGCCTTGCTCTATTCACGCCGCGGCTACGGGCAGTCCGACCCGCTGGGCGTCGCCGATCACCGCCGCGAGCCCGACTTCATGCACCGCGAGGCGCTGGACGTGCTCCCCGCGCTGCTCGACCACTTCGCCATCCAGCGCCCTCTCCTGATCGGCCATTCCGACGGTGCCTCGATCGCGCTGATCCACGCGGCGACACACGACGTCGCTGGCGCCGTGCTGATGGCGCCGCATGTGCTTGTCGAGGACGTCTCGGTCACGAGCATCGAGAAGATTTCGCGACTCTACGAGACGACGGACCTGCGCGGCCGCCTCGCGCGGCATCACACTCACGTTGACGACGCGTTTCTCGGCTGGTCGCGGATTTGGCGCGATCCACGGTTCCGCGACTGGTCGTTGTTGCCGGAAGCCGCGCGCGTGACATCCCCGCTGCTGCTGATCCAGGGCCGCGACGACGAGTACGGCACGCTCGCCCAGATCGACGCCATCGCGGGGGCCGTCAAAGGGCCCGTCGAACGCCTCGTGCTTGACGCGAGCGGACATGCCCCGCACCGCGACCAAGAGGCGGTCGTCATCGAGGCGATCGCCCGGTTCGCCCGCGATCGCAATCTTGCAGATGACGGGCCAAACACGTCGGCTTAACTGGTCGGAGCGAGAAGGTTTGAACCTCCGCCGCCGAGGCTGTCAAGAAGCGCGAGAAGACGGCGCTGATCGTCGAGCAACTCGGCGAGTTGCACCTGAAGGACCATGCCGAGGCGCATCGCAAGGCATCGACGGCGGCAAACTACGACGGGCGCGCGAAAGGCTGCGCCTGCAGGCGGCTATCCCTGAATGGGCATGAATTGCAAACCGCGGGCACCTGTGAAGATGGTGACGTTCTCGCCGCACTGCTCCGTCGATTGCATCGTTTCCATCAGCTCGCGGTCTTGCGTCACTGCAACGACCCTGCGATTGCCCTCGACATTACAGATGGCAACGCCAGTGACGGGTTGGGACCGCTCATACACGACGGTGTATCCAGCCACTCGGGCAGGGCCCGTGTACTCCGAAAGCACCACGCGTGGCCGTGACGCACGCGCGACGGCGTCCGACACATCGTCGAACTGGAAACCGCCCTCCGGCGACTCGCTGGCCCAAAGACCGAAGCCGTGCTTGGTCATGAGACCCGAAACCGACGACACGAGCCCGGTCTTGCCGGCGCCCTGGCGCAGCAACTCCGCCATCCGGCAGGTGGACTGCAGCACGTAGTTGTTGAACGGCCCGCCCGCGAACGGCATGCCGCCGGTCACGGTCAGATCGCGCGACAGGTCGAGACCCAGTTCCTCGGCATGCAGATGCACGGCGACGGGGAAGCAGCTGTAGAGCTCGATCAGATCGATGGAGCGGGCATCGAGCCCGACTGGCCGGAGCGCCGCTTCGCCGGCGACGCGCGCGCCAAGCGAGGCGTCGAGCCGATCCCGCTCGCACACGGCCTCCATGTAATTGGACTCCGTGCTGGCCCACGGGAACACCCATTTGCTGCGGTCGATGCCCAGCGCTTGCGCCTTGTCCACGGAGCACAACAGCAGCGCTGCTGCCTGATCGACGGTCCACGACGCGCAGTGAGACCGCGTGTAGGGAAACGCCTGCATCGGATTGCGCTCGGACGCGACGCGGATCGACCCGGGGACCAATGCATTTCGGTGCCAAGCGGCCGGGTTGTCGGCGGCAATCGCACTAAACCGGCTGTAGAGCGTTGCCAGCCGGTCCGCATGCTCCGCCGGCGTCCAGCCATTGCGAGCCCTGAAGGCGCTTTCCATGATGGCGTAGAGCGCCACCGGCATCGTGAGACCGGCCCGCGTCTCGGCCGGATGCAGCAGCTCCTCGGCCGGCGCGAGTACGACGTCCGGCTCGCCGAGCGCTTCGAGCAGCGGTGCCGCAACGCCCGCCTTCTTAGCGCGGGC
>JANOJW010000537.1:0-2151 GCA_031418955.1 Hyphomicrobiales bacterium
CGTTGTTGACGAGGATGTCGATGCGCCCACCGGCGGCCGCCAGCGCTGCTTGGGCGACAGCCGTGCAGCCGGCCGTCGTCGCGATATCGCCGGTGACGATGGCGACGGTCGGCGCACCGAGCCCGCGCGCGGCCGTAGCGACTGCCTCGAGTTTGGCGGCATTGCGCCCGGCAAGCACGAGCCGCACGCCCTCCTTCGCCAGTCCCTCGGCGATGCCGGTGCCGATGCCGGCGCTGGCGCCGGTGACGAGCGCGGTGCGCCCCTGAAGTTGCAGGTCCATATCGCGTCGTCCTTGGCAGAGGTCAGAATTTTTCGCGCCACGGCCGCACTTCGATCTCGGACGACCACGACGTGCGCGGCTGATCGATGAGGTGCAGGTAGCTGTCGGCGATGGCGTCGGCGTCGAGCAAGCTGTCGCTGCCATCGTCGACGCGGCGCGCGGAGCGGATGCCGCCGTCGATCACCACGTGCGCGATGTGAAGGCCTTGCGGCTGCAGCTCCCGGGCCAGCGACTGGGCGAGGCCGCGGAGTGCAAACTTGCCCATGGCGAACGGCGCCGACTGCGCATAACCCTTCACGCTCGCCGAAGCCCCGGTGAAGAGGATGGTCCCGCGCTTTTGCGGCAGCATCAGGCGGACCGCGGCTTGCGCGACGAGAAAACCACCATAGGCGCACACTTCGAGCGCCTTCTTGACGTCCGCGGCGACCAGATCGAGGACGGGGCCGCGGGTGCGGAACGAGGGGTTGTAGACGACGACGTCGGGCGCGCGTCCTAGCCCTTCGAACAGCGCCGCGACGTCGGCCTCGATCGCTGCATCACAGCCGACGGCACGCGACTGCGTCTCGGCGGCGAGCGACGCGATGTTGCCCGGACGCCGGGCCGCCAGCACGACCTCGTGGCCGCGTGCGGCAAGCTTCCTCGCAAGCGAGGCCGAAAGCCCGTCGCCGACGCCGACAATGACTGAGAGCGGTTTCGTCATGTGGCTGTGTCCTCGTTCGCTTCCGATGGTCCCGCTGCGTGCGGATTGGCCCACCGCACCCCAGGCACTCTATGCAGGATTGCGCACTTGAGCCAACAAGCGCACACGCCACATGTCCGCAGCCGATGACCAGGAGACAACGCTTGGAACTCCGGCGGCAGTTTTGTACCGCCTCGCGGGAACGCGGCAGTGTACCATTGCGGACACATTCCGAGGTATCGTGCCGGAGTTCCCGCATCGTGATCCGGCCGGCATCGAGGAGAGTTTCCTGCCCGTCGGTCGGGTCACTGTCGCTGCGCAGATTGCGAGACCGCGATTATGACAAGTGGCAAGCAGAGGAAGGTGACGATCAAGCAGCGCCGACGTGATCAACTTCGTCGTGCCGACCCGATCGCGCGTGGACCAGGGCTTCCAGATCCGCCCTCCGGTGCGGTGATGGCCGATCTGTCGCAACTCGAGCATGACAACACATACGGGCCACGGCCACTGTTCTACGTCGACCGCCGATTTGCCTGCGTTGAATGCGGCATCGAGGAGGTGTGGACCGCAGCCGACCAGAAGTGGTGGTACGAAGTCGCCAAGGGGAAGCTCGAGAGCCGTGCCGTGCGGTGCTCGGAATGCCGCAAACCGCATCGCGCCAGGGCCAACGCGGCGAGAAAGGTTCACCTCGACGGCCTAATTGCCAAGTACGGGATCGAGGAGGCATCGCTGCGCCTTCAACGCACAGTCGAGGAGGTGCAGCGCATGCTCGATACAGGAATCAAGGCGAAACGGGGAACACATGCGAGCCGCGTGCGGGTACGGCGGCGTTGAGCAACAGGCCGTCGGTAACAGGCTTGTCCAGCCGCGCCGTAGGGCGCAATAGCGTCTTTGCGTGTTGCGCCGTGCCACAGGCAGCGGGACCATCACGAGGCGCCTGAACCAGAAGACTTCGAGTGGACGTGTCTCGAGTATGCTCTGGCCAACAAGGATGCTCGGTTCGGCGAAAGGCAGTTGAAAGGACCAGGATATCGCCCAGCCCCGGGTAGAATCGAGGAGAGGCGCGGTGGCTTGGGGTTCCGACAGGAACCATCGCTCCGTTTCCTCTCCCCGCTCATCGAACCGGACGTGCGGATCTCCCGCATCCGGCTCTCCGACCAGCTTCACGTCAAGGCCCACGGCGTTGCCGGGT
>JANOJW010000538.1:0-3781 GCA_031418955.1 Hyphomicrobiales bacterium
GAGGATGAGGGACTTCATGGCAGGTCTCCGTCGGGTTGGGTTGGTTGGGGTTGCTGTGTTCGTCTGGCGGCCAGTTCGTCCCGCCGATGAGCAAACCCTAACCCTCCCCCCGTCCCCCCGCTGTGCGCGCGATCACAGGCGTGAAGTTAATCGCCAAACCTGCACCGGCGCCGAACGATCCCCCGGGTTCGTACATGCCCGGTGCCCTGCGCTTCGCTATTGCGCCCTCCGAGGCCCTGCGGCACGGTTGGCTCGGGAATGTACGAGCAGAACGACGGGGAATGGCTGCAATGGCAGGCGCGGGACTCACCTTCGACGAGGAGCACGACGTGGTCGTGGCGGGCGCCGGTTCGGCTGGCTGCATTGTGGCGACGCGCCTGTCGGAAGATCCGGGCCTGCAGGTCTGCGTGATCGAGGCGGGCAAGCGCGACCGCAATCCCTGGTTCCACATTCCGCTGGGCTTTGGACGTGTCGTGCCGAATCCGAAGAACAACTGGGGTTACCAGACCGAGCCCGAGCCCGGCCTCGACAACCGTCAGATCACCTGGCCACGCGGCAAGGTGCTCGGCGGTTCGGGAAGCATCAACGGCCTCGTGTTCCTGCGCGGCGCGCCGACCGACTTCGACGAGTGGGAGAAGCTCGGCGCCAAGGGCTGGAGCTACAAGGACGTGCTCCCCTACTTCAAGCGTTCCGAGCACAACGAGGACGGCGCCGACGAGTGGCGCGGCCAGGGCGGTCCGATGCACATCTCGAGCATCAAGTCACCGTCGGTGCCGGCGCGCGCCTTCGTCGAGACAGCCGAGCGCCTGCAGATTCGCCGCAATCCCGATTTCAACGGCCGGGACATCGAGGGTGTCGGCTACGCGCAACTCAATGTGCGCAATGGCCGCCGCGTCTCGACCGCCGTCGGCTACCTGAAGCCGAACCTGTCGCGTCCCAACATCCGCCTGATGACCGAGACCCATGTGCGCCGCATCCTGTTCGATGGCAAACGCGCCGTCGGCGTCGAAGTCGAGCGGCAGGGCCACATCCGGCGCATCCGGGCACGCCGCCACGTCGTGCTCTCGGGCGGCTCGATCAATTCCCCCGTGCTGCTGTTGGCATCAGGCGTCGGGCCCGCAGCGGAGCTGAAGGCGATGGGCATCACGCCGGTGCATGATCTCGCCGGCGTCGGCAAGGACCTGCAGGATCACCTGATGATCCGCATGGTGTTCAAGACCAACATCAAGGGCACCCTCAACGAGGTCATGACGAGCCCGCTGCAGCAGGCGAAGATGCTGTGGCAGTACGCGACCTTGCGCAGCGGACAACTCGCGGTCGGTGCGACGGAGGCGACCATGTTCGTCCGGTCGCGGCCGACCGAGCCGATCCCCGACCTGCAGTTCCAGTGCATCAATTTCTCGACCGAGGGCGCCTTCAGAATCGGTTTGCACCCCTTCCCTGGCTTCATGTTCAACTTCTGCGTCTGCCGGCCCTGGAGCCGCGGCGAGATCTTGCTGCGCGACCCTGAAGGCCGCCAGGTGCCCAAGATCCACGCCAACTACATGACCCACGACGAGGACTGGCGCATGATGCTCGACGGCTGGCGCATCGCCAACCAGATCGCGTCGACCGACCCGTTCCGGTCGCTGATCACGTCGCAACACCTGCCCGGACCCGACGTGAAGTCCGACGACGACTTCAAGGCCTACGTGCGCCAGAACGCCTCGACCGTCTATCACCCGTGCGGGACGGCGCGAATGGGCGTCGACGAGCGCGCGGTGACGACGCCGCAGCTGACCGTCCGCGGGCTCGATGGGCTCTCTGTCATGGACGCCTCGGTGATGCCGATGGTGCCGTCGTCGAACATTCATCCAGCGACCATCATGCTGGCCGAGAAGGGCAGCGACCACCTCAGGGCCGCACTGAAGGTCGCGTGAGAGCTGCCTCGGGACCAACAGGAGTTGCAGACATGACCGAGCCGTTCGACCCCGCCCGCGTCAGCTACGTGGCGTCCATGGATGACGTCAGGGCGCGGCACCCAAAACCGATGAGCCGTGCGTCGGAAAAGGTGCTCGACCGCCTCGACAAGCACTGCCGCGCCATCCTCGAACGTGCGACGTTCTGTGTCGTGGGGACCCAAGGCCCCGGCGGGCAGGACGTGTCGCCGCGTGGTGATCCGGCAGGCTTCGTGCGCGTTCTCGGCGATCGCCACCTGCTGCTGCCCGACCGCATCGGCAACAACCGTTTCGACAGCTACGACAACCTGTTCGCCAATCCCGCGATCGGCCTGTTGTTCTTCGTTCCCGGCATGAGCGAGATGCTGCGGATCAACGGCACCGCGCGCGTCACGGACGATGCCGCGCTGTTGGCCGGCTCCACCGTGCAGGGCCGCGCGCCGCGCGTCGGGCTCCTCGTCGCGGTGACGGAGGCCTATCTGCATTGCGCCAAGGCGATCAACCGCGCCGGCCTGTGGGATGCCTCAAGGCACATCCGGCGCGAGGAGCTGGCGAGCTACGGCCAGATGCTCGCCGACCACGTGCCGGGACTCGACCTCGAGGAAAGCGCACGCCAAGGCGCCGAGATGGCCAAGCGCGGCATGTATTGACGGGTCGGCCTGGTACCGCCCGACACGCCGCAGGATGATTGGGTTTTGGCGTGTTGAGGGGTCGCCATGACCGCGCGACGTCCGGATCGTCCGCGGTCGGTTTCGGATGGAGAAACGAACCGTCAGATAAGGCGCCAAGCCACAGGAACCCGACGCGATTGACCCTGAGCTGAACAGAATGCCGGCGGAGCAGTCGGACGCGTCCCCTCTCCCCGACGCTCTGCGCTCGACGGGGAGATGGTTAGGGTGAGGGGCGGCAGCGGGCACGACGGCCAGGGCAGCTCGACACTTGATTCCGGACAAAGCCGGTGTGATGTTCGGTTTGGGCAGCCATGGGCCATGTGCAGACGTCGCGACCTGAGCGTTCATGGTAGGCGGTGGCCGTCGGCTCTGGATATTCGGCACGGCCTACACCCAACGGCCGAACGCTGCGTAGCATCCAAAAAATCGTTGCCAGTGATGTGCATCGGGCGCAGGATGTTCAATAAGAGCATCTTCGTAAGTTCTTTTCCTTTGTGGAGGGAGGGTTACATGGTCAGTGGAGTTGTGACAAAATCGCTAGCAGCCCTGTTGGCCTAGAGTAGAGTCGAAGAGAGGCGCGGTAACTTGGGGCTTGTAGCCATCGTCCCGTTTCCTCTCCCCGCTCGTCGAACCGGACTTGCGGTTTTCCCGCTTACGGCTCTCCCGCTTACGGCTCTCCGACTGGCTTCACGCGAAGGCATGCGGCGTGTCGGCACGTTGCGGCTTGCGGCTGAGCTTGAGGACGCCGAGGTCCCCGAAGACGCTCTCAGCTGCGAAGTGCCGGGTCCCGCGCGAGCGGACCTTGTGCCGACGGCGAAGGAAGTGGCGAACACGATCTGCGACGTACCAGTTGACCTCGTGATAGGCGTCGCCAAGCGTGCCATAGCCGAAGTACCCCTGCCATCCCCGCAACAGACGGTTCAGCTGGAGGCAGACTTTCGGCCACGGCAGCAGATTGCCGGGCGACGTGAGAGCGTGCACCTTGCCCTTGAGCCGCTTGCGGCTTTTGGGGCTTGGCGCCGCACCGAGGTACGACTTGGCGAGCTTCGGGTTGTAGTAGGGTCCGAAGCTGTAGCCGAGGAAGTCGAACCGCTCGGTGCGAGCCTCTCTGAGCTTGGTCTTGGTCTCGTTGAGCGTCAGCCCGATCCGCGTCATGACCTGACCGAGAACCGC
>JANOJW010000539.1:0-3095 GCA_031418955.1 Hyphomicrobiales bacterium
TCTCGCGCAGCTCGGCGAACTTGGAATCGCTCTTTTTCTCGAGGCCGAGCTTTTTCAGCAGCACCAGGATTCGCGCCTTGGTCTCCTCGGAGTAGACCCGATCCTCGAGCAGCGCATTGATCTCGGCGTAGGCCTCGAGCATGCCCCGGCCCTCGGTCCAGGTGTCGAGGTTGAGCACCCGGGCCCGCGTAAACAGGTTCTCGACGTTGTAAGTGGCAAGTCGCATCCCATGCATCTCCCCGAATCGATTCAAGCATGGTCGCGGCAGAACGCGGCTTCGGGAATGCCGATCGCGCACTGATCCACAGGCTCGACCGCGCCAGCCGACAGCGGCACCAGTCGACGGCTGCAACAGCCGCGCTTCAGCGCAACTGCTCGAGCCGCGCCCGGGCCGCCTCGAGGCCCTTGCCCAAGGCTTCGCGATACAGATGCCGCGCGCGCTCGGCCTCCGCCCGCACATCGGTGACGCCGAGCGCGGCGAGCCGGTTCGGATCGAACGTCTCAGCGAGAAGAAACAGCGCCTCCGCCTCCCCCGCCCGCACCGCCTCATCGAGTGCCGCGCGTGCAGCCGGGATGTCGGGCTTGGCGATCAGGCGGCGCCCCCGCGAGATCTGCTCGGCGATCACCTGTCTAGCCCGGTCCGCCGTATCCGACACGGCGACCGCATCAGCGCGCACGACGGCACGCGGCGCCTGCACCAGCACCGGCGACGCGTGACCCGAGTGCGGGCGCTCGGTCATCCACAGCGCCGCCGGCACGATTAGCGCGAGACCGGCGCCCAAGCCCAGTGCCAGGTAGGTCAGATGATGCACGGCCGCGGATCGGCGCCGTCCAGCCTCGTGCTGGCGGACAGACATGCGCGTCGCCAAGGTTTCCCCCGTCGTTCGCCGGTCACGGCTGCCACACTCGGGGCCCGACCGGATTTTTGTCTCGCGTGCGCGGTCTCCCCAGGCCGCTCGCCAGTGGTAGTCGCCAAAGCCGCCGCCCTCAACGAAAAAGCGCGACCGCGCCACGCCCGATTATGGCGAACTCGTGCAACGCGCCCTATTGGCGTCACGATGATCGCATTCCGTCAGGATCGAGCTAGACGGGCTCAACGCAACGCTGTTTCGCCTCGCCATCGAGGCCTGTTCCTGCGCCGCAGACCATCTGCGGACGAGAGAAGGGCCGTGCCGACAATGGTGTCTGAACGAAACTATTGGTGACGACCGGGCAGCCTTAATGACCGATTAACCGGTCCACGGCATGCTTGCACAAAGGGAACCGCGCGTATCATGGCGGGAGCAAGCGTAATGTCTCGCGTACTCATACCAGTCATCGTCATGATGACTCTGGCCGGCTGCAGCTTGGGCGGCAGCAAGGCACCCGTTGCCGGCTTCGGCGACAATTCCATAGGAGCGGTGGCAGCAGCTGAAGCGCGCAAGTCGCGCCAAAGCTTAGGCGCCGACCCGCCGCTCCCGCCGGGCCAGAAACCCGCGCCGACCGTCAACCAGAAGCTCGCGAGCCTCGGCGACAAGGCCCCACCCGGCACCTTCGACAAGGCGCCGCGCGGTGCGCTCGCGGATCGCGATTATGCCTCGACCGCGCTCAATCCGGAGCGGGCGATCGAGCTGATCAACGCCTACCGCAAGCAGAATGGGCTGAAGCCCCTGAAGCTCAACGCCCAGCTTTCCAACGCCGCGAAGGCGCACTCGACCGACCTCGCCAAGTGGGACCGCATCTCGCATTTCGGCTCGGACGGTTCCAACCCGTGGGACCGCGTCAAGCGCGCGGGGTATGGGGCCAAGCTCGCCGCCGAGAACGTCGGCACCGGCCAGATCAGCATCGAAGAGGTCATGAAAGGCTGGAAGGAAAGCCCCGGCCACAACAAGAACCTGCTGCTCGCCGACGCCGAGCACGTCGGCATCGCGCTCGTTCGCGACGACAAGACCGAGTTCAAGTCCTTCTGGACGCTGGTGCTCGGCTCACCGCTTTGATTTAAGAGCGAACGCTGGGGCCTTTGCGAGCGAGCCCTCGCGCTTTTCGGACGATGGAACCCGGACCGCAGCCGAGACCGGGCTCCGGTGTTTCGGCACGGGTGCCAACTTGACCGCGACGAGTTGGCGGGGTCTGATCGCCAAAACCGATCCCACTACCCCAAACTCCCTATTCCCTACACCTCGGTCGTTCGCTAAAGAAAATCGACGATTCGAGGACACTGCCCATGAGCCTTTTGCCCGACGCCCTTGCCGACCGCTACCGGCGCTTCAAGTTCCGGCATTTCGTGCCAAACCAGGACCATTACGAGCAACTCGCCAGTTTCGGCCAGTCGCCCGACGTGATGATCGTCTCGTGCTGCGACAGCCGCGTCGATCCCGAGACCATCTTCTCGGCGATGCCGGGCGAATTGTTCGTCGTGCGCAATGTCGCCAACCTCGTGCCGCCCTACGAGACGAGCGGCAAGTACCACGGCGTCTCGGCCGCGCTCGAGTTCGCCGCGCTCAATCTGCGGGTCAAGCACATCGTCATCGTCGGCCATTCGGGCTGCGGTGGCATCCGCGCCTGTCTCGAGCACGACGCCGCGCGCCAGAGCGAGGCGCAGTTCATCTCGAACTGGATGTCGATGCTCGATCACGCCCGCGAGGACGTGAAGAAGCGCTTTGCAGACCGGCCGCTGCCCGAGATGCGCTTCGAACTCGAGCGCGAGGGCGTCAAGACCTCGCTTGCAAACCTGCGCACCTTCCCCTGCATCGGCATCCTCGAAGGCAAGGGCCGGCTGGCGCTGCACGGCACGCACTTCGACATCGCGACAGGCACCCTCGCTGTGCTTAATCAGGCCTCGGGAA
Organism: Hyphomicrobiales bacterium; assembly: GCA_031418955.1. Classification (GTDB taxonomy): domain Bacteria; phylum Pseudomonadota; class Alphaproteobacteria; order Rhizobiales; family Hyphomicrobiaceae. The sequence goes on from JANOJW010000539.1 coordinate 2,826, forward strand.
AGTTCGTCCCGATGTGAGGAGCGGGGGCGGTCCCCCGAGCCTGCCCCGCCTACGCCGCGATGGTGGCGCGTGCGATCAGCGTCGCGATGCCCTTCGGCAGGCTCGCAGCTTCCCGCTCGACGAAAGTCAACAGCGCCATCTCGTTGTCGTCAAGGGACCCAGCACCCAGACGCGCGACGAGCCAGGCCTCGTCGGCCTCGGCAATGGGCTCGCCGGTAATGATCTCGCGCCGCTGCCGCTCGAGCCGCTTCAGCGCCAGCTCCTCAGCCG
>JANOJW010000540.1:0-3260 GCA_031418955.1 Hyphomicrobiales bacterium
AGATCACCCTCAGATGCTGCGGCCAGGGTTACTTGCCACGGGGCCGTTCAAGACCTGGGCCGACGTCATCACCTTCGCGCGCGCCAATCCGGGCAAATTCACGTATGGCTCCCCAGGGGTGGCGAGCATACCCCACCTCGGCATGGAGATGATCGCGGCGCGCGAGGGCGTGAAGTTCTTACACGTGCCGACGAAGGGTGGCGGCGAAGGCCAGGCGGCGGTGCTCGGCGGCCATATCATGTTGCAGGCGGAAACCACAACTTTCAAGCCACTTGTCGAGGCAGGACAGTTTCGTGTGTTGAACGTGTGGGGCGCCGAGCGACTCAAGAGTTGGCCCGAGGTGCCGACGTTGCAGGAACTCGGCTATCCGTTCGTGTTCGATGCTCCCTATGGCCTCGCCGGGCCGAAGGGCATGGACCCCGCGATCGTGTCGAAGCTGCACGATGCGTTCAAGGAGGCGCTCGACGATCCGAGCGTGCTCGCGGTGCTGGCCAAGTTCGACAAGGTGCCGCGCTATCTGAACTCCGCCGATTACACGGCGTCGGTGCCGAAGCTGATCGCACAGGAGCGCACCGGCCTTGAGCTGGTCGGCTTGCTAAGGAAGGATTGAGCGGCAGTCTGCCGGGCTTTCCGCTTCGTCCCAGAAACCTGTCGCATGAAGGGGCGGCAGCCTGCCTGTTTTCACGGCCGCACCTGTGTAGGCTTCCGTACGTCGGCCCCGGTGTGCGAGGATGCGCTTGCGATGGGCCGACATCCGGAACCCTACACAAGATCGGATTGTGGTAGAATTCGCCATGGTTCACTGCCTTCCTAAGAGGTTGTGGATCTCAGGCCCGGCTCGCTGCTTCCAACAGCGCGTCGGGCCGCTTTGCGTCTGATCTCATCAGGTGCGGCCATACCGCACGACCGGGGCAACCCCGGTTTCGATCTCTCTCCACATCGCCCTTCTGGGGCTCGATCCGTCCGTTCCGGTTGCAGGGCGCTCTCGCGCCGACCGGTGGTCCGGTGGGGGGCTGCGGCAGGTCGGGGCCGTTATGTATAGGATACATTTACACCATGTTGATGCGGATTGCAAGCGGTAAATGCGCGTCACAGCTTTACACATGAGTTCAGCTTGTGTACAGTGTGCCACACTCGCAAGGGGGTGGCGGTGATCAAGAGATTCAAGTCGAAGGCGCTTCGGCGCTTCTGGCTCAAGAACGACGCGAGCAAGATCAGGCCGGACATGGTCGAGCAGGTTCGGCTCGTGTTGTCGTCCCTCGACGCGGCGAAGGCTCTGTCCGACATCGCGTCACGCCCGAGCCTTGGCTTCCACCCGCTGAAGGGGAAGCTCCAAGGCACCTATTCCGTGTGGGTGAACCGAAACTGGCGGATCACGTTCCAATGGGACGACGACGGGCCGTCAGTGCTGGCCCTCGATCTGATCGACTACCACTAGGAGAGACCCATGACGACGAAGACACTGAAGCACCCTAACGTTGAGCCGGCGCATCCTGGACGCCTGTTACGAGCCGATGTTGAGGCCATGAAGGTCTCGAAGGTGGCGATTGCCGAGGCGCTGGGCATCTCGCGGCGCGCGCTCTATGACGTGCTCGACGAGAAGCACGGCATTTCGCCCGATATGGCGGTGAGGCTGGAGGCCGTCGTTGGAAGCTCCGCCGAGTTCTGGCTCAACATGCAGGCGGCACGCGATCTGTGGGCGGCTCGCCAGCGCGTCGATGTGAAGTCGCTGAAGCGCATCGAGTTCGAGGCGGCCGAGTGAGCGACCCGATCCTGTAGGCAACGCCCCCTGAGCATCGCTCGACTGTGGCGTCGATGCCGCAGTGGGGCAAAGTCAGCAAAGTCAGCCACTAAGGGCCACTAAGGCTTGCGATATTCCGCAAAGCAGCTTACCGGTTGAGAGTTCGGGGGGTACCGGCTGCAACCGCCCTCGACAACCTAGGAGCAGTGCCAGTAGCGCCTTTGTGCGCCTGTCTCCCGGGATGCGTTGATCCCAGGAAAATGGCCCCGCGACGAACCAACGTCACAAGGGCCGGGCAACGAGGTTGCAGCAACCCCGCGCTGGCGCAGCATCTACCCTGACTGATTTGCGAACCATAGCAAGGTTGTCGCGCCTCCCATTCACGGGGGTGTGGCGATGAAGCCACCAAAGACAACGAAACGCGTTCCGTTCGCTCGGAACCCGCTGAGCGTGGCTCCGCACGTCGGGAAGCTTCCCGTCGCGCCGTTGGAGCGCATCGCCCTCTCGCCGGCAGAGTAGGCGTTGGCCGAGCGCCAAGTCGTATCGGCGATTGCCGACAAGGACATCACCCGCGACGGCCTGACCGTGAAGGGAGGCCGCCAATGATCGATATGATCGAGCCGGAACCAGTGTCGCCGGACGAACGCGAGGCGATGCAGCGGGACGTGGGCCATAACGACGGACCCGACCTGGAGGCCGTGATCGCGGAAGGGGCCAGCTACATGAAGGCCACGGAGCCGCGTGGATGGCATAGTCACGACGAGATCAAGGAACTGGTCGCGCTGGCTGTCAAGCGCGGCGATAGGCAGGCTTCGGCCGCCGCCAAGCGCTCGCTGTCGAAGGTGGTTGACGGAGACCTAGGTCGATTGATCGGCGGCGACGTTGACGGCGTGATCGTCGGCGAGGTGCTTGGCCGACTGAAGTGGCTGCGGGATGCCATCGCCTTCGCAGGCTTGCGTGGTGCGGTGGCTGTGGCTCGGGCGGGCGGCTCCGGGACAGCGGTCGCTGCGGCTGTGCTCCTTGCTTGGCTCTGTGACAACGATCAGGGCGAAGCGAACGAGACTGCCGAGCAGCTTGCAGAGTGGTTGGGGGTGAAGCGCAAGACCCTCTACCCTGCGATCAGCATCATCAGAGAGATGGGCGTGTTCGAGTTCACCGACAGCCCGAAGAAACCGACCGCCTTTCGGGTCCGCGTCATCCCCGCCGACAAGTTCGCCAACGGGCTCAATCTGACCCGTGTCCTGCGTGCCATCAGGGACGCGGCCACGGGCGATGATGTCCGCTACACCGGACATGAGGGGGGTACATGTCCGCTACACCGGACATGAAGAGGCCAATCATGTCCGCGAAACCGCCCATACCGAGCCATCTGAGCCATCAACAGAAGAAGAGCCATCAATGCACGAAGTCGCTGCGCGACAGCCCGCTGAAGCGGGTGCAGGAGCCGCTGGGCCGGCGTCCAGGCGGCGCGGTAACCAGTTGAGAGAACAGGCGTAACGGAGCGGGGAGCCCCAGCTTG
>JANOJW010000541.1:0-2269 GCA_031418955.1 Hyphomicrobiales bacterium
AGGGGCGGATTCCGTCTGCCGCCCAGAATGGAGCCCACACAGCTGCCGCAGCGGCACTTTGAAGGGCAAACATGCCCTTCCGCGCCCTCATTGACGTCACGATCCGTCATCGCCAGGATAAAGTGGACAGGCTCCTAGAGCTCGACCCTGCTTGTATACATCAGCCTCAGGAGACTGGATGCCATACCAGCCGCGTCATGCTCGCGAAGGCGGGCACCCACGGCAAGTGTCGGCGATGCACTGCTCGAATGTGCGCCGGACGGCCGGCAAGGTAACTCCACCATTGGCTCGTCGTGGGTGCCCGCCTTCGCGGGCATGACGGTGAGGCATCCAGCGCGTTTGGCACTATTAGCAAAGCGCAAGAAGCAGAGGCGAGTATCAAACAGTTGCCGGCGCCCCATATGGTGTTGCAGACAGAGGCGAAGGCCGCGGCGCGGGAGATCGCGGCGGTTGTTGCCGGTCTCGGAGAGCACACCATGAAAATCAACGGCCGCCACTACCGGACGATCTGGCCGGCAGGCGACGGGGGCCATGTCGAGGTGATCGAGCAGACTCTGCTGCCGCACCGGTTCGAGACCATTGCGTTGAAAACCGCCGACGAGGCCGCGCGGGCGATCAAATCGATGCAGGTGCGCGGCGCGCCGCTGATCGGAGCGACGGCCGCCTATGGCCTTGCGATGGCGATGCGTGACGACGCCTCGGACGCAAGCCTCGCAAACTCCATCGCCCATCTCAACGCCCAGCGTCCGACCGCGGTGAACCTGCGCTGGGCGCTCGAGGAGATGCGCCGGGTGCTCACGCCCCTCGCGCCCAAGGACCGCGCCGTCGCCGCCTACAATAAGGCCGCCGCCATCTGCGACGACGACGTCGAGACCTGCCGCCGCATCGGCGCCAATGGCCTGGCCCTGATAGAGGCGATCGCCGCCAAGAAGAAGCCCGGCGAGACGATCAACGTCCTCACGCATTGCAACGCCGGCTGGATCGCCTGCGTCGACTGGGGCACCGCGACCGCGCCGATCTACATGGCGCACGACAAAGGGATCAAGGTCCACGTCTGGGTCGACGAGACGCGGCCGCGCAACCAAGGTGCATCGCTCACCGCCTTCGAGTTGGGTAGCCACGGCGTGCCGCATACGATCATCGTCGACAATGCCGGCGGCCACTACATGCAGCACGGTAAAGTCGACCTGTGCATCGTCGGCACCGACCGCGTCACGCGTAACGGCGATGTCGCGAACAAGATCGGCACCTACTTGAAGGCGCTGGCTGCCCAAGACAACACCGTGCCGTTCTACGTGGCGCTGCCGCATTCGACGATCGACTGGGAGATGCGTGATGGGCTGCAGATCGAGATCGAGGAGCGCGCACCAAGCGAGGTGCTGGCGATGACGGGTCGGCTGCCCAACGGCGACATCGCGACGGTCGAGATCGCCGCTCCCGGCTCGCCCGCCGCCAACCCCGCCTTCGACGTCACACCCGCACGCCTCGTCACCGGCTTCATCACCGAGCGCGGCGTCTGCCCGGCGAGCGAGGCGGGCCTGCTCTCGCTCTACCCCGAGCGCAGATAACGGCTTAAGGTCGGCGCGTGTACGAGCCCCACTTTTGCGGGCCGGTCGTCGGCAGCGAAGACTAAGAGCGAGCCCCATGAAACTCGGCGTTTATATCAATGCGCAGCATCCCGACACCGAGGATGCCGGACACGCCTTCGCCCGCATTGTGGAGCAGGTGCGGCTGATCAAGACGATGGGCTTTGACTCGATCTGGAGCGGCGAACACCACGTCACCGACGGCTTCCATTATTTCCCGCTGCTGCCGATGCTGCAGCGGCTGGCGGCGGAGGCCGAGGGTCTGGAGCTTGGCACCAACATCGTGCTTCTGCCGCTGCACAACCCGATGGAGCTTGCCGAGATCACCGCGTTCCTCGACGTGATCAGCGGCGGGCGGTTCAACCTGGGCGTCGGCCTGGGCTACCGGCCCGAAGAGTTCGCCATGTTCGGCGTACCCATGAAGGAGCGCGTCTCCCGCTTCACGGAGGGCATCGAGATCATCAAGCGGCTGTGGACTGAGGACCGCGTCACGCACAACGGCCGCCACTGGCAGTTCGAGAACATGACGATACGTCCGCAACCGGCGAGGAAACCACGCCCGCCCATTCTGGTTGCCGCCCACGTCGACCAGGCGGTGGAGCGGGCTGGCCGCATCGGCGACGGCTGGTGCATCGTGCCGACGCCGCGCATGGACGAGGTGCGCACGCATGCAACCCTTTTTG
>JANOJW010000542.1:0-3635 GCA_031418955.1 Hyphomicrobiales bacterium
GTCTGCGGCGGCGGCGGCATCGCGCTCTCGCCCAGGCCCGGGAGATCGACCGCCCACACCTCGCAGCGCTCCTTCAGCACCGGGATCTGCTTGATCCAGTGCGTCCACGACCCCGAGCCGCCGTGCGCCAGGATCACGGGCCGCCCCTTGCCCCAGCGCCGCCAGACCAGCTCGCCCTCGCCGCACGGCGTCTTCACGACCTCGGCGTCGGCCGCGACGGTTGCCAAGATCTCAGCGGGCGTTTTCCCCGCCGCGATCAAGTCCCTGAGTGGATCGTCGTTCGCCATTGCTCAATTCCGTCAGTTGCGTCCTTGTGCCGATCTTGCCACAAGCAGCGGCGGGCGCGACAGACTTGTGCTGCTGAGCCCCGTGCATTTTCTGAAGGGCCCGCCATGCCGAAGATCACCACCGCCCTCGATCCGGGCTCCGATGAGTTCCGCGCCAACCGTGCGGCCATGCAACGGCTCGTCGCCGATCTGGCCGAGAAGCGCCAGGCCGCAACCACCGGCGGGCCCGACCGCCTCAAGGAGCGCCACCTTGCGCGCGGAAAACTGCTGCCCCGCGACCGCGTGCTGGGGCTGATCGATCCGGGCTCGCCATTCCTCGAGCTGTCGCAGATGGCTGCCTACGACATGTACGGCGGCGACATCCACGGCGCCGGCGTCATCACAGGTGTCGCCCGCGTCTCGGGCCGGGAATGTGTGATCGTGTGCAACGACGCGACGATCAAGGGCGGCACCTACTACCCGATGACCGTGAAGAAGCATCTGCGCGCGCAGGAGATCGCCATGGAGAACCGGCTGCCCTGCCTGTATCTCGTCGATTCCGGCGGCGCTAACCTGCCGCATTGGACCGAGGTGTTCCCCGACCGCGAGCACTTCGGCCGCATCTTCTACAATCAGGCGCGCATGTCGGCCTCCGGCATCCCCCAGATCGCCGTCGTGATGGGCAGCTGCACGGCGGGCGGCGCCTATGTGCCGGCGATGTCGGACGAGACCATCATCGTGCGAAAGCAGGGCACCATCTTCCTCGGCGGCCCGCCGCTGGTGAAGGCGGCGACCGGCGAGAGCGTGTCGGCTGAGGATCTGGGCGGCGCCGATGTGCACACGCGGCTGTCGGGCGTTGCCGATCACTACGCGCTGAATGACGACCACGCGCTCGAGATCGCCCGCAACGCCGTCGCCACGCTGACAGCGGTGCGGCGGTCCGATATTGCGGTGAGGACGCCACGCGCGCCCGCTTACGACGCCGACGAGATCGACGGCTGCGTGCCGGCCTCGCTCGCCACCCAGTACGACGCGCGCGAGGTGATCGCCCGTCTCGTCGACGGCTCCGAGATGGACGAGTTCAAGCGCAACTTCGCAACGACGCTCGTCACCGGCTTCGCCCACATCGAGGGGCTCCCCGTCGCCATTCTCGCCAACAACGGCATCCTCTATGCCGAGACCGCGCAGAAGGCCGCCCACTTCATCGAGCTGGCCTGCCAGCGCCGCATCCCGCTGCTGTTCATCCAGAACATCACCGGCTTCATGGTCGGGCGCGAGGCTGAGGCTGGCGGCATCGCGCGCCACGGCGCCAAGATGGTGATGGCGGTCGCCTGCGCCAACGTGCCGAAGGTGACGCTCGTCATCGGCGGCAGCTACGGTGCGGGCAACTACGCGATGTGCGGCCGCGCCTACGGTCCCCGCTTCATGTTCACTTGGCCCAATGCGCGCGTTTCGGTGATGGGCGGCGTGCAGGCGGCAAGCGTGCTGGCAACCGTCCGGCGCGACAATATCGAAGCCGACGGCAAATCATGGTCGGCAGAGGACGAGGCCGCCTTCAAGCAGCCGATCCTCGATCAGTACGACCGCGAGGGGCATCCCTACTACGGCACCGCGCGGATATGGGACGACGGCATCATCGCGCCCGCTGAGACCCGCCGCGTGCTCGGCCTCGCCTTCGCCGCGACCCTCAACGCCCCCGTGGAGGACACCAAGTTCGGCGTGTTCCGGATGTGACCCGAAGCGGTCGGACGACAACCGGCAGGCTCGGCGCGATGCGATGCGACGTGCACGCGCGCCAGCCTGCTGATCGCGTCGAGAAGACGCACGACGGCAGAAGCGCTCAGGCCTCCTTCTCGGGTTTGGCGGGGGCTTCGTTGGGGATGTTGTGCATCAGCGACTGCGGGATGATGTCGACCAACTCGTCGACGTTGAACATGCCGCCGTCCTCCGACTTGTAGATCGAGCGCTTCACTTCGCCGTAGTAGTACGTGTGAAAGTGGCCTTTCTCGGCGTGGAAGATCTGGCCGTTCACGTCCTTCGCTGCATCCGTGCACAGGTACGCCACCATCGGCGCGATGTACTCGGGGCCCGGCATCGCCATGCGGCTCTCGTAGTCCTTCTGCGTCATGAGGCCGTTCTCGACGCGCCGCTTCCAGTTGGCGATCACCGCGTCGTTGACCGTCATGCGGGTCGCCGCGAACGGGCACATGGCGTTCGCCGTGATGCCGTACTGGCCGGCCTCGCGCGCGATGGTGCGGGTGAGGCCGATCACGCCGGCCTTGGCGGCGGCGTAATTGCACTGGCCGACCGAGCCCTTGAAGGCGTCGGACGAGAAGTTGACGATGCGGCCATGGCGCGCGTTGCGCATCATCTTGGTCGCATGCGTGCACATGTTCCAGGTGCCCTTCAAGTGCACGCCGATGACGAGGTCGAAGTCCTCCTCGGTCATGTTCCAGATCATGCGCTCGCGCAGCATGCCGGCGGTGTTGACGACGAAATCGATCCGGCCGAACTGTTCGGCACAGGTGCGCACCATGCGCCCCGCGCTCTGGTAGTCGGACACGGACTCGCCGTTGGCGATCGCCTTGCCGCCAGCCTTCTTGATCTCGTCGACCACCTGCTGCGCCGAATCGTCCTTGTTCTGCTGGCCCTCGCGGCCCGCGCCCACGTCGTTGACGATGACGCTTGCGCCTTCCTTGGCCATCAGGAGTGCCACCGCCTTGCCGATGCCGCGACCAGCCCCCGTGACGATGCCAGCCTTGCCTTGAAGATTCATGGACGTTCCTCCTGAGAACGGTGATTGGATCGAGATCGGGCCGCAACAGCCCACACGCCCATCATGACCGATACCGGCGTTTGGGCAACTCTCTCCAGGCATGCCGTTCGTCAGCGGCGGCACGCAGCGCGTTCGCAATTGCCTGGCATTCAGTCGGCGAGCATCGCGTGGTCTCCCTTCCCCACTCCCCTGCCATTCCCCCTTTCGGGACCTTCCCTTCTGTTCTGAGCCATACTTGCTCTCTGTAACGTTCGCTGCCGCCGTGCTAGACTGACGGCATGACAACCAAGGCATTGGATCGCATCGTCGAGCTGTGGCCACTCCTGCCGGAGGAAGTTCAGGCAGACCTCGTCACACGAGTGGAAGCTGTCGCGGCCAATGTCGAGCCGGTTGAGTTCACACCCGAAGAGCTCGCCGGCATCGAACGCGGACGCGAGGACTTCAAGCACGGACGCACGCTGTCTCTGCCCGAGTACCGCACCGACATGGATGCCTTCTTCGATCGCCTGAAGGCGAAGGCCCAATCTGCGTCATGAGGCAGGTGCGTATCGCTGCCAGCGCGCATGCCTTCTTCCAGACTATGCTCGAGCAGG
>JANOJW010000543.1:0-1755 GCA_031418955.1 Hyphomicrobiales bacterium
TTCAAATCGGGAGACACGCCGCGCGATCGCCTGCTAGACTTTGACGAAACGCCACCCATTCGAGCCCGCGCCCCATGTTCACGAAATTCTTCCACGAGCTGAAGGCCGCCAAGGTGCCCGTCACCTTGAAGGAGTACCTGGCGCTGATGGAGGCGATGAAGCACGATCTCGCCGACAGCCGTGTCGAGTATTTCTACTACCTGTCGCGCACGGCGCTGGTGAAGGACGAGCGCCACCTCGACAAGTTCGACCAGGTGTTCGGGCACGTGTTCAAGGGCCTGGAACTGATGAGCGACGTGGCCAACGCCGAGATCCCCGAGGAGTGGCTGCGGATCATGGCGCAGCTGCATCTGTCCGAGGAGGACAAGAAGAAGATCGAGGCCATGGGCGGTTGGGACAAGCTCATGGAAGAGCTGAAAAAGCGCCTGGCCGAGCAGAAGGGCCGTCACCAGGGCGGCTCGAAGTGGATCGGCACCGCTGGCACGTCTCCGTATGGGGCCGAGGGCTACAACCCGGAAGGCGTGCGCATCGGCCAGGAGAAGAACAAGAATTTTCGCGCCGTGAAGGTGTGGGACAAGCGCGAGTTCAAGGACCTCGACGACAAGGTCGAGCTCGGCACCCGCAACATCAAGGTGGCGCTGCGGCGACTGCGCCGTTTCGCGCGCGAGGGTGCGGCCGAAGAACTGGATCTCGACGGCACCATCAAAGGCACGGCGCGCAAGGGCTATCTCGACATCCAGATGCGGCCCGAGCGGCGCAATACCGTGAAAGTCTTGATGTTCTTCGACATCGGTGGCTCGATGGACTGGCACATCAAGCTCGCCCAGGAGCTGTTCTCGGCCGCCCGCACCGAGTTCAAGCACATGGAGCACTTCTACATCCACAACTGCCTGTACGAATACGTCTGGAAGGACAACAAGCGGCGGTGGACCGAGCGCACCAACACCTTCGACGTGCTGCACAAGTACCCGGCCGACTACAAGGTGATCTTCATCGGCGACGCCTCGATGAGCCCTTACGAGATCACGGTGCCGGGCGGCTCGGTCGAGCACATGAACGAGGAGCCGGGCTCAGCCTGGCTGAAGCGCGTCACCAGCATCTACGAGAGCTGCGTGTGGCTCAATCCGGTGCCGAAGGACCACTGGGCCTGGACGCCGTCGATCAAGCTCGTCGAGGACATCATGGACAACCGGATGTACCCGCTGACGCTCGGCGGGTTGGACGAGGCGATGAAGGAGTTGATGCGGTAGGAGTTCATTCATAGCCCTGAATGTTTACTCAAGCGCAATATGATCGCCTCTCGGAAGTGGGAGGCAGTCATGGCGCCACGTTCGGCATCGGCGGCAGATCGGGCAGAGTTCGCCAACCGAATTGGCAAAGCGGTCCTGGCGACCGCCGTGGTCATCATCCTGTACCCATACTTGATGCTGGCCTTCATGATCCCGGTGTATTTTCCTGATCCAATCAGGACCATTGCTGTGTACCTGATGGGTTTTCCTGCTTGGTCAGCGGTTTACGCGTTCGCGGCCACATCAATTCTCTTGGCACTGATGAGGATTTTTCCCTCACATGGGAGCCGCCTCTGGTGCATGCCTGTCCCCTTAGTTCAGGCGTAATCGTCGAATAGGTAGCATGGTCAAGGAGATAGGCCATGACCGACGCGAAGACGGAGACGATATTGGACGATCTGTGGCGGGATTTTCCCAAGACCGCGCCGGCCTTCGAGGCGCGCTTCAAGACCGAGGCCGACTGCCG
>JANOJW010000544.1:0-24854 GCA_031418955.1 Hyphomicrobiales bacterium
CGGCGCCCGGCCTCAATCCCCATAGAGCCCGCTGCACCGCCACGCCCTACCTCCCGCGACTTCGTGCATTGGCGCTTCTCCGACGCCGGCCTACAGTGTGTGGCGACGGCATCGTGGGCCGGCGTCCGAGAAACCTGCACATAGCAAGACCAAACGTCAATACGGGAAGGGAGACTTGCCCATGTTTCTTCCAGCCAAGTACCTTTGGCTCGAGCCGGTGCTGCTTGCCGCAGTGGTGGTGTTTATCATCGATCTCATCGGCAACATCATCTCGTTCGGCAGCCGCATCACCAACGCCCTAGTTACTGCGTTGGTGTTCGCTGCAATCTTCGGCGGCCTCGTGTTCTACGGCTACGGCAACATCACGATGTCCGTCAGCACGACGCCGAGCGCCACGGCGCCAGCGAAGAAATAGCCGCGACCGGGCTCTGACTGGACCACGAGAGACCTTGTCTCGGCGCATCGGATCTGAGACACGGTCCCCGTGTGATAGGTTGCGAATCGGCTGGATCGCCCGATTGCGCGATGCGTTTGTGCCGCCGGTCAACGAGGGACAATCGAGCGATGGACCGCATCAAGATCATCGGCGGAAACCCGCTTACAGGCACGATCCCCATTTCCGGCGCCAAAAACGCAGCGCTGCCCCTGATGATCGCGAGTCTGCTCACCGCCGACCGGCTCACCTTGAAGAACGTGCCCAACCTCGCGGACGTGAACCAGCTCGCCCGCATCCTGCGCAACCACGGCGTCGACCACTCGATCGAAGGCAAGCGAGCGAGTGCACCTCACATGGGTGAGACCTTCCATTTCACCGCCCGCGACATCGTCGACACCACCGCCCCCTACGAGATGGTTTCGCGGATGCGGGCGAGCTTCTGGGTGCTGGGGCCTATCCTGGCGCGCATGGGCGAGGCGCGGGTTTCCCTGCCAGGTGGCTGCGCCATCGGCACCCGTCCCGTAGACCTGCATCTCACCGGCCTGAAAGCCCTCGGCGCGCAGATCGAGATCGACGCGGGCTACGTCGTCGCCAAGGCGCCTAAGGGCCTACGCGGCAACCGCGTGCTGTTTCCGAAGGTCTCGGTCGGCGCCACCCACAACGTGCTGCTCGCCGCCGCATTGGCCCGCGGCGAGACGGTGATCGAGAACGCCGCCCGCGAGCCGGAGATCGGCGATGTCGCCTCCTGCCTCGTCAAGATGGGCGCCACCATCGAGGGCATCGGCACCTCGACCTTGCGGATCCAGGGCGTCAGCCGGCTCGACGGCGCATCTCACACCGTGCTGCCCGACCGCATCGAGACTGGGACCTTCGCCTGCGCGGTCGCGGCGACCGGCGGCGACGTCATCCTCGATGGCACCCGCCTCTCTCTGCTCGAGACGGCGCTGGGCGAGCTCGCCCGGACCGGCACCGAGGTCACCGAAGTCGACGGCGGCATCCGCGTCCGCCGCAACGGGGGCGACATCGAACCGATTTCCATCGAGACGCAGCCCTTCCCCGGTTTCCCGACCGACCTGCAGGCGCAGATGATGGCGCTGATGACACGCGCCAAAGGCACCAGCGTGATCCGCGAGACGATCTTCGAGAACCGCTTCATGCACGTGCAGGAACTCGCCCGCCTCGGCGCCGATATCCAGCTGCACGGTGACACCGCCACCATCAAGGGCGTCAAGGGCCTGAAGGGCGCGCCTGTCATGGCAACCGACCTGCGCGCGTCGGTCTCCCTTGTCATCGCCGGCCTGATGGCCGACGGTGAGACCACGATCAACCGCGTCTACCATCTCGACCGTGGCTTCGAACGGCTCGAGGAGAAGCTGTCGCGCTGCGGCGCCAACATCGAGCGGCTGAGTTCGAGCTGATGGGCGTGCGATGACCGCCCCGCCACTCCCGGCGCCTGGTCTCGCGCCCTACCTGATGCTGGCGCTCGCTGCGCTGTTCTGGGCGGGCAATCACGTGCTCGGCCGCGCTATCGCTGGCCACGTGCCGCCGCTCGCCATCTCGACGCTGCGCTGGGCAGTCCCGACGTTCCTGCTTCTGCCCTTCGCCATCCCGCATCTGCGGCGCGACTGGCCACAGATCCGCGCGCACTGGGCGATCATTCTGTTTCTCGCCATCACCGGTACGGCGATCTTCGGCGTTCTCCAGTACGTGAGCCTGCAGTACACTTCCGCGCTCAACATGACCGTGCTGAATTCGTTCTCGCCGGTGATGATGGCGCTGGCCGGGGCGCTGCTCTTTCGCGACCAGCTGACCCCGCGGCAGGCGCTCGGCATCGCGCTGTCGCTCGCAGGCGTGCTCGTCATCGTCACCCAGGCGCGCCTCGATGTGCTGGCGGACCTGCAATTCAACATCGGCGACCTGATCATCCTCTTCAACATGACGCTGTGGGGCATCTATTCGGCGTGCCTGCGAAAAAGACCGCCGGTTCACTGGCTGAGCTTCGTGTTCCTGCTTGCCGCGATCTCCACCCTGGCGACGACGCCTTTCTGGATCGCCGAACACTTATCGGGCTTCCAGCTGCAGTCTACGTTGCTCACCGCCGGGGCACTCGCCTACGCCTGCCTGTTCCCGAGCCTCTTCGCCATGATTCTGTGGAACCGCTGCATCGAGGTGATCGGTTCGACCCGCGCCGGCGCCACGATGCACCTGATCCCGATCTTTGGCGCCGTGCTCGCAAGCCTGCTGCTCGGCGAGACGCTGCAAGCCTTCCACTATGCCGGTTTCGTTCTGATCCTGTCCGGCGTCTGGCTCGCTGCGCGCCGCTGAGCGAGAAGCCGATCAGTAGCCCTGCGTGCGATCGACGACGTTGCGCAAGGGCTGCCCCGCCTCGAAGGCACGAATCTGCACCGCTACCCCATCCGAGATGGCGGCCGCGCTCGAATCCGCCGCGTTGTGCGGCGTGATCGTCACCTTCGGATGCTTCCAGAGCGGGCTTGTCGCGGGCAGCGGTTCGGTCTCGAACACGTCGAGGGTTGCAGCTCGAAGCGTGCCGTCGTCGAGCGCAGCCAGAATGTCGGCCTCGACCTGCAGGCCGCCTCGACCCGCGTTGATGATCACTGGCCCGCCAAGCACGCCGTCGCGCGCGAGCCCGGCGAACAGGCGGCGGTTCAGAATGCCGCGCGTATCGGGCGTCAGCGGCACCAGCGCGACGAGGATGTCGGTGCGCGCAAGGAAGGGCCCGAGTCCCTCGCTGCCGTGAAACGTCTCGATGCCGTTTAAGGACTTTTGCGTGCGGCTCCAGCCTGCGACCTGGAAGCCGATGCGGGCGAGCACTTCGGCTGCATCCTGGCCGAGTTCGCCGAGCCCGAGGAATCCAACGCGCACCGCATCTGCCGCCCACTGGTCGGGTGCATCCCAGCGGCGCGCCGCCTGCGCCGCCACGAAGCGCGCATGCTGGCGATGATGCAGGAGCACGTGCATCACCACGTACTCGGTCATGCGCCTGGTCAGATCGGCATTGACGACGCGCACGATCGGTACGTTGGGGATCGTGGCGTCCTGCAACAGCGCATCGACACCAGCGCCAAGATTGAAAATCACCTCGAGCTTGCGATAGCGCGCCAGAAGACCCGGCTGCGGCTTCCACACCGCCGCGTAGCGCATGCTCTGTGAATCCGCCGCTGCATCGCCGTGAAAGGCGATCGTGCGGCCCGGCAGCAGCGCCTCGAAGCGCGCCTTCCAGGGACCGGGCGCCCAGTTGTCGCCGGCGCCATTGATGACGAGAAGCAGGCTCATGTCGCGCGCGCCGTCCTAGTGTGTGTTGCCCCGCGCGTTACGTTCTCGATGACGCGAACCGTGTCAAGCCGCAGGGCATCGGCAGGGTTGCGCGCAGCGACAGGGTTCCGTGCCCGGGGAATGCGGCATCGGTGCGGCGCGACAGAACG
The DNA here is from genome assembly GCA_031418955.1 of Hyphomicrobiales bacterium. Lineage (GTDB taxonomy): Bacteria > Pseudomonadota > Alphaproteobacteria > Rhizobiales > Hyphomicrobiaceae. Next base: position 3,880 of record JANOJW010000544.1, read on the forward strand.
GGTTGAAGTCGCTGGAAATAGCGTTCAGGCCGCTCGATACTGGGCCAAGGCGAGCGTGGCCTCGGCCAGGGCGCGGCCTTGCTTGTGCGCGATCGCGAGTTCGATGCCGGAGGGGTGGGGGCCGGGCCGCCGCGAGAATGTGCCGGCGCCGAGCGGCGAGCCGCCATCGACCCGGGAGGGATCGGAGATTTCCGGCACGCCGTTGCCGAGGGTCACGATGGTCATGCCGAAGACGCCGAGCGCCGTCCAAAGTCCAAGGATCGCGGCGTCGTTGGCCAAACCGGTCCCGCCGCCCGTGAACACGGTCGCCGGTTTGCCTGCGAGCTTGTGCGGGGTCACCGACCGGTCGGTCGACGGCAACACCCACAGTCGCCCTGCCGAACCTAAAAAGTGAGAGGTCGCATAGCTCTTGCCCCAGTAGACGGGCGTTCCGAGCGCGAGGCCGTCACAGTCGGCCAGATCTTCGATCGAGGCGACGGGGATGTGTGCGTAGTCATGGTGCCGTCGTTCAAGCCCCGGCATCGTGATGGGTGGCTGGCCACCTGGCTCCGGGATCCGCAGCACGCGGACGTCGCAACCGGAGAGGCTGCGCGCACCCTCGGCAAGCGCTTCGGCAAGTTTGGACGTATTGCCCGATACAGTGTGGAAAATGACGTTTACTTTTGCCATTCGACTATCTCGACCAGTTAAGCTGCGGGGGTTACTCGCTGCGGAGCGCATCGATCGGGTTCAGGTGGGCAGCGCGGCGGGCTGGGAAGAAGCCGAAGAAGATGCCGGTGAAGGCGGCCGCCGCCAGCGCGATGGCGATCGAGTGCGGGCTGATCAGAATCGGCCACTGCATCTGGCCGGCGACGATGTGGGCGGTGGCCACGCCGAGCGCCACGCCGATCACGCCGCCGATCAGACACAGCACCACGGCCTCGACCAGGAACTGGCGCAGGATGTCACGCCGCCGGCCGCCGACGGCCATCCGCAGCCCGATCTCGCGCGTGCGCTCGGTCACCGAGACCAGCATGATGTTCATGATGCCGATGCCGCCGACGATCAGCGCGATGGCCGCCGCTGCCGCCAGCAGCCAGGTCATGATCTCGAGGGCGGCGGCGCGCGCACGCGCCGTCTCGGCGAGGTTGCGGACGTTGAAATCGTCCTCGGCGCCCGGCTGCACCTTGCGGCGCTGGCGCAGCACGCTCTCGATCTGCTCCTGCGCCTCGGCGAGGTTGGTCTCGTCGTCGAACTTGACGAAGATCGAGCCGACCTGGTCGGTGACTACCTGGCTGCGGCCGATGATGCGGCCACGGCCCGCCGTGATCGGCACCATGACGACATCGTCCTGGTCCTGGCCGAAGCTGTTCTGGCCCTTGGTCTCGAGCACGCCGACGATGATGAAGGGCACGTTCTTGATGCGGATAACCTGGCCGGTCGGATCGACATCGGCCTCGCCCGGAAACAGCTTCGTGACGACCGTCGTGCCGAGCAGCGCGATGCGGTTGCCAGCCTTGGTATCCTCGGGCGTGAACTCGCGGCCGAGTACGATCTTCCAGTCGCGCACCAGCGGGTAGGCGTCGTGGATCCCGCTGATGCTGGTGATCCAGTTGGTGTTGCCGCGCACGATCGGCGCATTGCCGCGCAGGAAGCCCGAAATGGCGGTGACGCCGAGCACCTTCTCGCGCACTGCCTGCAGGTCGCCTTCCGACAGCGGCAGCGTGGTGCCGGCGCCGCCCGCGCGTCCCATCGTGCGCTGCGATCCCGGAAACACGACCAGCATGTTTGAGCCGAGCGAGGCGATCTGGCGGTCCACCTCGCTGCGTGCGCCCGAGCCCACAGCGACCATCACGATCACGGCGCCGACGCCGATGATGATACCGAGCGCGGTGAGGATCGAGCGCAGCAGGTTGGCGCGCAGTGCCGTGAGGGCGATGCGGAAGCAATCGATGAGGCTCATCGCGGTTCCCCTGCTGCTTTTGGGACGGCATAGCCCGGCGATGGAAGGCACGATTTGGGGTCTCCCTTTCCCCTCGACGGGGGAAGGGCGGGGATGGGGGTGGGGCACGACGATTGCGATTGTGCACACCCCCCACCCCAGCCCTCCCCCGCGTCGATGCGAAGCATCGCTCCGCGATGACGGGGGGAGGGAGGTCGCGCGTCGTCTGCCAAATGTGTGATGGTCGGCTGCGAAAGCTCCGCGACTGAAAGAGCTGGGACTGCAAATTGCACCGAAGGACGGGGGAGGCTCATGCCGCGACCTTTCCCTGGTAGCCGGGCTGGACGACGTCCTCGACGATCTTTCCATCGCGGAACAGCACGCGGCGGCGGGCGTAGGCGGCGACGTCGGCCTCGTGGGTGACGACGACGACGGTGATGCCGCTTCGATTGAGCTCACAGAAGAGACCGAGGATCTCCTCGGTGGTCCTGGAGTCCAGCGCGCCCGTCGGCTCGTCGGCGAGAATGAGCTTGGGGTCGTTGACGAGGGCGCGCGCGATGGCGACGCGCTGCTGCTGGCCGCCCGAGAGCTGGCGGGGGTGATGGTCCATGCGATCGCCCAGACCCACCTGCTCGAGCCGTCGCCGCGCCCGGGCATCGGCGTCGGCGGGTTTGGGGCTCGCGTAGAGCAACGGCAGCGTGACCTGCCGCAGCGCATCGGTCCGGGCGAGCAGGTTGAACTGCTGGAACACGAAGCCGATGGTACGGTTGCGCAGATCGGCAAGCTCGTCGGTGGATTGCTGCGCGATGTCGCGACCGTCGATCTCGAGTGTCCCGGAGGTGGGCACATCGAGCGCGCCGATCAGGTTCATCATCGTCGACTTGCCCGAGCCCGACGGCCCCATGATGGCGACGAACTCGCCGTGCGCCACCTCGAACGAAACGCCGTCGAGCGCGCGCACGGTCTGGTCGCCCATATGGTAGACCTTCGACACGTCCGTGGCCTTGAGCAGCGGGGGCCGAGCGTCGGCGATCGCCCCCCGCGTCGCGGTATGTGGATGCGCGCTCATTTCTTGAGCTCCCGGGCGCGCACGACCACCTTGTCGCCGTCCTTGAGCTGGCCGCCCAGCACCTCGGTCATGGTCTCGTCGGCGATGCCGAGGCGCACGCCGCGGCTCTCGATGTCGCCGTTCGCGTTGAGCACCCACACGCTCGCCGTCCGGCTCTGGTCGCGGCCGCGCCGGTAGACGTCGTAGAGCGGGCGCTGCTCGGCGGTGAGGATCGGCTGCAAGATCTGGTCGAGCCGTTCAGCGATGCGGGCGCGGTTGCCGGCCATGTCGCCGCCCTGGGTCGGTGCACCGCCGCCGCCAAAGCCGGGGGCAGGTCCCTGCGCCGACTGTTTGGCTGCCTCGCGTTGGGCGCGCAGTTCCTTGAACACCTCGCGCATGCCCGTCTGTACGGCCTCAGTCTGTATGGCATCGAGCTTCAGCGCGTCCTTCAGCTGCTCGAGCATCTGCGCGGTGCGATTGGCCTGACCACCGCCTTTGCGGGCGCCATCGCCCTCGCCGCCGGCCGACGCCGTCTCGCTGGGGGCTGCGGCCGTGCGGTTGCGTGGCCGGAAGCGAGTGGCGTCGTTGGGGATCGACAGCACGTTGTCGCGCCGCGCGGTCTCGATGCGCACGTTGGCGGTCATGCCGGGGAACAGCTTGCGGTCGGCGTTCTCGGCTTCGATGATGACGGTGTAGGTGACGACGTTCTGCAGCTCGGTCGCGGCGAGCCGGACTTGCGTGACCTTTCCGGTGAACTTGCGCTCGGGGTAGGCATCGACCGTGAACTCCACGGCGTTGCCGTCGGCGACCGCACCGACATCGGCCTCGTTGACCTGGGCCTCGATGCGGATGCGGCGCAGATCCTGGGCGATCTTGAACAGCTCGGGCGCCTGCAGGCTCGCCGCCACCGTCTGGCCGACGTCGATGGTGCGCGAGATCACGGTGCCGTTGATCGGCGAGCGGATGCGGGTGCGGTCGTGATCGATCTCGGCCTGCTTCATCTGCGCGGTGCGCTGCTCGATCTGTGCCTTGGCGTTCTCGATCTGGGCGCGGGAGACGGCGATGTCGGCCTTGGCGATCTCGCTGTCACGGGTGGCGTTGTCGACGGTGGCGGTGGCCGCGATCCCCTTCTGGGCGAGCGTCTGCTGGCGCCCCGAAGTCCGTTCGGCGGCCTTGAGCACGGCCTCCGACTTCTTCAGCGTGGCCTCCTGGTTGGTGAGCGCTGCACGCGCCATGGCGAGGTCGGCGCGGGCCTGGGCGAGTTTGGCCTCGTAGGTCTTGTCGTCGAGGATCGCCAGGATCTCGTTCTCCTTCACCTCGGAATTGAAGTCGACCTTGAGCTCGTGCACCTGGCCCGACAGCTGCGAGCCGACGCTGACGGTAACGAGCGCGCGCACGGGTCCCGACGTCGAGACGAGCTTGCGGATGGCGCCGCGCTTGGTCTCGGCCGTGTCGTAGGTGAGCGCGGGGCCGCGCGAGGCCACGCCCCGGCCTACCATCCAGTAGGCGCCGCCGCCGAGCAGCGCGAGCGGCAGCGCGAAGGTGTAGAGGTAGCGGGAGTACGGGCTCGACATCTGAAGCTCTCGGGTTGCGCCCGGGCAGGCGGGACGGGCGCGCGGCAATGCGACACTAACGACGGGGCCATTGTACATCCGTCGGAAGAGGCGGGGATAAGTTTGCTTGGTTAACGCCCGTGCGCGACGGGTGAACGCCACATGAATGCGTCATTCAGATTGCGTTCAAACCGTGGCGGCTAGCGTCGGCTCACCCTGACGATCCGAATCTTCCCCGGCGTGATCACAGGCCCTTGCTGTCAGGGTGCAAGGGCCTGATTTTTTGTGACGGGCCCGCTGGGCGTGACAAGCGCGGGTGGCCCCGGAACATGCTCGGCCGCCAATGCCACATGCACCATTTGCGCGGTCGATGTGCAGCCGACGACCTGCGGCGGCGGTCATGACCACCTCCGTGTTTGTTCTGGTGCTGCCGCCTCCAGCCGCTGGCAAGTGCGGCGCGAGCGGCCTTTTTCCAGTTACACTCTGAAACACTTCAGAAATCGTCCTGCAAAGTTGGCTTGTTAGAGAACCCCCGACTTGATCGACGTGGGGACGCTCGCGCATGCACCTTCGAACGCTGTCTTTTGCCATCGGTATGCTGCTTGCGGTCGCCGGCGCGGCGGCCGTCGCCCACGAAGGGCACGATCACGACAAACCGGCGCCCCTGAACCTCCCCGTGGCGCCGAGGGTCGTGGCGGTCACGCCCGATTTCGAGCTCGTCGGCGTCGCATCCGGCCGGGACCGGTTGACCATCTTCCTGCACACGTTCGCCACCGGCGAGCCGATCAAAGGCGCGCGCATGTCGGTCGCCGCCGGCAACAACTCGGCGGAAGCCGAGCCGAAGGGCGACGGTGTGTTCACGCTCGCTGCGCCCTGGCTCGCCGTCGCGGATACCGTCGACCTGGTGTTCTCCGTGTCCCTCAAGGACGGTACACAGGACCTCCTGGCGGGCCGTCTGCAAAACCTGAGCGCCGCCGCCCCGCTCGTCGCGCAGTCGTCAGGACGCTCGTTGTTTCAGCGTTTGCGACAGCAGCCCGAACTTGCCGCGATGGCCATTGGTGGCGCGATGTCGGGCATCCTGCTGACACTCCTCCTGGGAGGCGCCGCCCGCCGCCGCCGCTCCCGCTCGACAGTTGAACTGGATGCAAATGCGCCCGAACCGGCGCAAGCGAGCGTTACCCCATCGAGGTCGACAGTTCGGCGGGCATCCGGTGTGGTCCTCGCCGTGTGCCTGTTCGGGCAACCCTCATTGCTCGTGCCGTCCGATGCCCGCGCGGCCGGTGGCGTGTCGCCCGACTTGCCGTCCGTGCCAATCACGATGGCGACCGACCTCGCGCAGCGCATGTCGGACGGCACACTGTTCGTGCCGAAGGCGACGCAGCATCTGCTCGGCGTGAGAACCATGCTGACGGCGATGGGCGACGCAACCATGGCGGTTGAGCTGACGGGCACGGTCATTCCGGGCCCCGAGAACTTCGGGCGGGTGCAGCCTGGACGGCCTGGCCGCATCGAGGCTGTGCCCGGAGGCCTCGCCTACATCGGCAAGCAGGTCGAGAAGGGGCAGATCCTCGCTTACGTGCAGACCTATATCGAGGCGGCCGATCGCGCCAACATCGACAGCCAGATCGCCGAGACCGAGGCGCGCATCGACAAGAATCGCACCATCCTGTCGCGTTACGAGCGTTCGCCCGGTTCCGTGCCGCAGGTTAAGATCGACGAGATCCGGGGAGAGCTCGAAGCCTTGAAGCGCAAGCGCGCCGAGTTGCTGCCGGCGGGCGGTGCGCGCGCCCCGATCGTCGCCCCGATCAGCGGCGTCGTGTCCCTCGCCAACGCCACCATCGGCCAGATCGTCGAGGCGCGCGACGTGCTGTTCGAGATCGTCGACCCGTCACAGTTCTGGGTGGAGGCGCACGGCCACAGCCACGAGAGCCTGGTGGTGCAGAACCTGACATCGGCCGTCGGTCTCGTTGCGGGATCGCGGCAGCTCCAACTCCAGTTCGTCGGCCGCGGGCTGACGCTCCGGCAACAGGCGTCGGTGTTCACCTTCCGCATCATGGGCAAGCCGGCCGACATTTCGATTGGGATGCCCGTCAAGGTCGTGCTGCGGTCCTCCGCCAAGGTGAATGGCTACATTGTGCCAGCCTCCGCGATCGTACGGGGTCAGACCGGGCTGCCGATCGTCTGGGTCAAAACCGAGCCCGAGCGCTTCGAGCCGCAGACCGTCAAGGTCGAGCCGCTCGATGGCAAATCGGTCGTCGTGACGTCGGGCCTGAAGGACGACCTGCGCATCGTCACCGACGGCGTGACGCTTCTCAATCAAGTCCGTTGAGCGGGAGCAGGCGATGTTCAACTTCCTCGTCAGTGGCAGCCTGCGAAACCGCCTGTTCGTGCTCGCGACGGCGGCGATCCTGGTCGTCTATGGCGCGCTCACCATGCGCTCGCTACCCGTGGACGTTTTCCCGGATCTGAACCGCCCGACGGTCACGCTGATGACCGAGGCCGAGGGCCTCGCGCCCGAGGAGGTGGAGACGCTCGTCACCTTCCCGCTCGAGACGACGATGAACGGCATGCCCGGCGTCACGCGCGTGCGCTCGGTGTCCGGCGTCGGCCTCTCGATCGTCTACATCGAGTTCGAGTGGGGCACCAACGTCTACCTCAACCGCCAGCAGGTGACGGAGCGCCTCAATATCATCCGCGAGCAACTGCCGCGCGGCGTAGTCCCGCAGATGGGCCCGGTCACGTCGATCATGGGCGAGATCATGCTGATCGCGCTGTCGAGCGACAAAGTCTCAGCCATGGAGTTGCGCGAGCAGGCGGACTGGGTGTTGCGCCCGCGCCTGCTGACGGTTCCAGGCGTCGCGCAGGTGATCCCGATCGGTGGCGAAGTGCGCCAGTATCGCGTCACACTCAATCTTGCGCAGATGACATCGCTCAATGTCATGCGGGCCGATGTCGAGGGCGCACTCCGCCAGTTCGGAGCCAATACAGCCGGCGGGTTCGTCGACCAGCATGCCCGCGAGTACCTGATCCGCAATATCGGCCGCACCACGCGCATCGAGGATCTGCGCAACTTGCCCGTCGTGCACCGCAACGGGCTGTCAATCCGCCTGTCGCAGGTCGCCGATATCGACTTCGGCGCGCGCGTCAAGCGGGGCGACGCCGGCTACATGGGCCGCCCGGCCGTCATCCTGTCGGTGCAGAAACAGCCGACCGGCGATACGCTGAAGCTGACACAGGAGATCGAGGCGGCGCTCGCCGATTTGAAGCGCGTGATGCCGAAGGACCTGACGACGGCGGTGCTGTTCCGGCAGGCGGACTTCATCAAGGTCTCGATCGACAACGTGCAGCGCGTTCTGGTCGAGGCGTTGATCGTCGTCGCGGTCGTCCTGTTCATGTTCCTGCTCAACTGGCGCACCACGGCGATCTCGCTCACGGCCATCCCGATCTCGATCCTGATCACCGTGATCGTGTTCCATCTGTTCGGCATGACCATCAACACGATGACGCTCGGTGGCCTCGCCATCGCCATCGGCGAGCTTGTCGACGATGCAGTGGTCGACGTGGAGAACGTTTATCGGCGCCTGCGCGAAAACAAGGCCAAGACGATCCCCGAGCCGGTGCTGCGCGTCATCGCGCAGGCCTCGCAGGAGGTGCGCTCGGGCATCATCTATGCGACGGCGATCATCGTCCTGGTGTTCGTGCCGCTGTTCGCGCTCTCCGGCATCGAGGGCCGCCTGTTCGCGCCGCTCGGGGTCGCCTACATCGTGTCGATCCTGGCGAGCCTCGTCACTTCCATCACCGTGACGCCGGTGCTGTGCTACTACCTGTTGCAGAAGCCGGCGGCGTCGGCCGAGCACGACAGCGGTCTCGTGCGCATCCTCAAGGCCGCCAATCGCCGGGCTCTCGACTGGGCGTTCGGCCAGCAGGGGTTCATCATGGCCTCGGCGGCCTTCGCCGTCGCCATCGCGGCTGTCAGCGTGGCCTTCCTGCCGCGATCGTTCCTGCCGCCTTTCAACGAAGGCACCCTCACGATCTCGATGCTGTTCCGCCCGGGCATCTCGCTGGCGGAATCCCACCGTGTCGGCCTGATCGCCGAGCGGCTGATCCTGCAGGTGCCGGAAGCGCATACCGTCGGCCGCCGCACGGGCCGCGCCGAGCTCGACGAGCACGCCGAAGGTGTGCACTCCGCCGAGATCGACGTCGACCTGAAGCGCTCGGGCCGCGGCCGCGAGGCGATCATCACCGACATTCGGGCGCGGCTCGCCATGCTGCCGGCCAATATCAACGTCGGCCAGCCGATCTCGCACCGCCTCGACCACATGCTCTCGGGCATCCGCGCCCAGATTGCGCTCAAGGTGTTCGGCGACGATCTCGACACGCTGCGCGCCGTCGCCGAGCAGCTACGCTCGCGCATGGAGAAAATTCCGGGCGTCGTCGATCTCCAGGTCGAGCGGCAGGTGCGCATTCCGCAGGTTCAGATCTCGGTCGACTACGACCGGGCCGGGCAGCTCGGCGTGACGCCGGCGCACATCACCGAGGCGCTGGAGTCGCTGCTCAACGGCCGCGTCGTGTCGCAGGTGATCGACGGCAGCCGCCGCTACGATGTCGTCCTGCGCCTCTCCGACCGCGACCGGACGACCGAGGGGCTTAACCACCTGATGCTCGAGACGCCGGCCGGCCGCGTTCCGCTCTCGGCTTTCGCGGCGATCGTCGAGACCGACGGACCAAACCAGATCCAGCGCGACAACACACGGCGGCGCATCGTCGTGATGGCCAACAGCGACGGCTCGGATATGGCGCGGATCATCCGGGACGTGCGTGCCATCCTAGCCGAATCGAAGCTGCCCGAAGGCTACTTCACCACGCTCGAGGGCACGTTCCAGGCGCAGGAGGAAGCGTCTCGCCTCATCGCGCTGCTGTCGCTCGTCTCGCTCGCTGCAATCTTCACCGTGCTCTACTCGCGCTATAAGTCCGCCGTGCTCGCGCTCATCATCATGGGCAACGTGCCGCTGGCGCTGATCGGCAGCGTGGTGGCGCTGTGGCTGGCGGGCCAGCCGCTGTCGGTCGCGACCATGATCGGCTTCATCACGCTCGCCGGCATCAGCGCGCGCAATGGCATTCTGAAGGTCAGCCACTACATCAATCTGGTGCTGCTCGAGGGTGAGAGCTTCGACCGCGCCATGATCGTGCGCGGCAGTCTCGAGCGGCTGACGCCGGTGCTCATGACCGCACTGGCCGCAGGTCTCGCGCTGGTGCCGCTGATGATCGGCGCCGATGCGCCCGGCAAGGAGATCCTGCATCCGGTCGCCATCACCATCTTCGGAGGGCTAGTCTCCTCGACGTTGCTCGATACGCTTCTCACCCCGGTCTTATTCCTGCGCTACGGGAGAGCTTCGATCGAGCGACTGCGCGCGGCACGCGACGAGAGCGATCTCGGCGTCACCGCCGCAAGTCAAGCCTACTGACTTCGCCACGACCACCAACCCTGGAAAGGAAACGACGACATGCTGAAGTATCTGCTGGTTGCCTTGAGCCTCGTTTTAGCCGTCCCGGCCTTCGCGCATCAGGACAGCAAGTTCATCAAGGGCCCGAACGGTGGTCACATCGTCGATGCCGGCGGCGGCAAGCAGCACTGGGAGATGGTGGCCGCGGGTGGTGATCTCTTTCTCTACGTCACCGACAAGGACGAGAAACCCGTCGACACAACGGGCGGCGCCGCCGAGGCGCAGGTTCTGCTCGGCGGCAAGACCTATACCGTTGCGCTGGCGCCGGCCGGCGGCCATACCCTGAAGGGCGCCGGCCCGTTCAAGGCCGCCAAAGGTATGCGCGTCATCGTTACGACGACCAAGGTCGCGGGCGAGAGCTTCCAGGCGCGCCTGACGCCATTGCAATGAGGTGAGCGATGCCGGGCACGGTCTCGGACAACGAGACGACGGCGGGCGGCGCGGGCGACGCACCGTCCGCCGCGCACATTCTGATCTGCGACGACGATGCGGAGCTGCGCCAGCTGCTCTCGGCCTTCCTCGGCGATAACGGCTACTTCGTGATGACCGCATCGAACGCGAGCGATCTCGAGCGCATCATGGCAAGCGGCGTGTCGATCGACCTCGTCATACTCGACGTCATGATGCCGGGCGTCAGTGGCCGCGAGGCCTGTCAGAAACTGCGCCAGACATCGAGCGTGCCCGTTCTCATGCTCTCCGCACTCGCCGACGAATACGATCGCGTGGTCGGGCTCGAAGTCGGCGCCGACGACTACATGGCGAAACCGTTCGGCCCGGCCGAGCTGCTCGCCCGTGTCAAGGCACTGCTTCGGCGCTCGCGCATCAGCGCGGACGCACAACCCTCGATTTCGGCCGCACGCACACGCGGGTTCGAATTCGAAGGCTGGCGGCTCGATCCCGCTCGCCGCGAGTTGCGCAATCCAGCTGGCGTCATCATCGATCTCTCGGGCGGCGAGTACGACCTCCTGCTCGCCTTCCTCGAGGCGCCGCAGCGCGTTCTCTCGCGCGATCAGCTGATGGATGCCGCACGCAGCCGCGCGCCCGCCGCCTTCGACCGCAGCATCGACGTGCAGGTGAGCCGCCTGCGCCGCAAGATCGGTTCGCCAGACGAGAGCGACGGCTTGATCAAGACCGTGCGCGGCGCGGGTTACATGTTCGTCCCCGCGGTGCGTCGAACATGAGCTGGCTGCGCGACACTATCGCCGGCCGGACGATCATCGTGCTGGTGTTCGGCCTCGGTTCCATCCTGGCGCTTGCACAGTACCTGTATCAGACCGGCGTCGAGCGGGAGGCAAGGGCTGGCAATTCGGCGCTCATGGCTGAACGGCTTCTGCTGGTCTCCGAAACAATCCTGGCCGTCGAGCCGGGGAAACGCGACGACGCGGCCCACCGCCTGTCGGGTGGTCCCCTCGAGTTGCACTGGGGCCGCGAGCCGCTGGCGGCCGTCGGCGGCAGTCTCGACGAGGCAGCCCGTCGGCTCCTCGACCGGCTGCTCCTAGCCTCTCCCGGGCTCACCGGCCGCCTGGTTATCGGCAGCAGCGCCTCGCGTGACGCCCCGCACGCCACCGACAAGGGGCACAGCGACGACCACACGACGCTGATCTCGCTGCCGCTGCGCGACGGCAGCTGGCTCAACGTCACACTCGCGCGCGTCCAGGTCACTCGCCCGACCTCGCCGAGCGTGCTGCTGTCCGCCGTACTGGGTGCGCTTGGCGTTATTCTCGTGTCCGTACTGATGGGGCGGTGGTTGACGCAACCGCTGGATCGTCTGGCAACGGGCGCGCGTCAGCTCTTCGCCACGCCGCAGAGCAGCCCGCTTCCCGAGACCGGCACGCGTGAGGTGCGCACGCTCGCCGTGGCCATCAACGATCTGCAGGAGCGCATCCGCCGGCTCGTCGATGACCGCACGCAGATGCTTGCAGCCGTCAGCCACGATCTGCGAGCGCCGCTAACCCGCCTCCGGCTCCGCGTCCGCGCAGTTCCGGATGCCGACACGCGGGGAAGCATCGAGGCCGACCTCGACGAGATGGAGGAGATGATCAACGCCACGCTCGCATTTCTGCGGGAAGACACGACAGTCGAGAGCGTCGAGCCGGTCGACGTGTCCGCGATCCTGGACAGCATCGCTGCCGACGCCGAGGACGCAGGCCAAGCCGTGACGTTCGATGTTCCTCCGGGTCTCGTGCTCCTCGGGCGGCATCTGGCGCTGAAGCGTGCCCTGACCAATCTCGTCCAGAACGCGATCAAATACGGAGCGCCAGCCCAGGTTTCGGCCAAACGCGAGGACGCCCGCTTGCTGATCTCTATCCGGGACGATGGACCCGGCATCCCGCCGGAGAAGCTCGAGGCCGTGTTCCAGCCCTTCTACAGGCTCGAGCCCTCGCGCGGCCGCAGTACCGGCGGGCACGGTCTGGGCTTGACCGTCGCACGAACCATCATTCGCGCCCACGGCGGCGACGTGACGCTGGCCAACCAGCAACCCAAGGGGCTCGAAGCGCGTGTGACGCTGCCGCTTTCGCCGTCTCGCCCGTGACGGCGTGTCGTCGTGCCTCTCACGTCGACATCACGCGCCCCGACCCGGCGCGTGGCCTTACCCGCGTCGCGGCGACGGCGTGCAGATCGGTGGCGACGCGCGCGTTGATGCCGGCGCATACTCGCTCAGTCCCCTGACGGTGGCTTGGGAGGGTCCCCACTCACCCGCGGCTGCGGATCAGCAGGATGCCGCTGGTGATGATCACGGCGCCGCCGAGCACTGTCGCGGCACCCGGCACGTCGCCGAAGACGAGGTAGCCGATCAGGGTTGCCCACAGGAGTTGCGTGTAGACCATCGGCGAAACGCGCGCGGTCGGCGCCATCGCGAACGCCGTGACCAGCAGGTAGTGGCCGAACGTGACGAGGGCGCCGCCGGCAGAGAGCAACGCCCACTCGAAAGCCGTCATCGACGTGTACGTCCACGGCAACGTGACGGTGAGCACCGCGGTGGCGGCGAGCGCCGAGTGGAACAGCTGCGCTGGCGGGCGGTCGGTGCGCGCGCACAGCCTTGTCAGCACGTGATAGAGGGCGTTGCCCGCGGCCTGCATCAGCGGCATCAGCAGGATGAGACCCGCCATCGGCGCGGTCGGATTCAAGGCGATCAGCACGCCCGCAAAACCCGCCGCGATGAGGAGCCATTGCAAGCGCGTCGGCCGTTCCTGGAGGATTGGGATCGCGATCATCGCGGCGATCAGCGGGGCTGCAAAGGCGATCACGTAGATGTCGCTGAGCGGCATCCAGCGCGAGGCGACGCTCATCAGAACGGAGGTGAGTGCGAGGCAGCAGCCGCGGGCAACCTGCAGCCAGGGATGGGCGGTTTTCAGGGCCGGCGCACCCGTGAACACCGGCACGAACGCGGCGACCAGCAGCACCTGCACGAGGCAGCGTACCCACGAGAGATAGAGGCCGCTGTGGCGGGCGACGAGGTACTTCAGGATCGCGTCGAGCAGGACGAAGCACGCCATCGCGCCGATCATCAGCAACGGACCGGCGATCTCGGACGGCAAGCGGCGGCCAGGCTCGTCCTCGCGAAGTTGTGATCGCTTCATGCCCTGCCGCTGGTTGCCGCGCCGCCGCGCCCAGCCGACACGTCAGCACGCGCCCGGCCGCGGCTCCATGCGGCACGACGGCGTGGCCGACAGTTGCCTTGATTTCGACACAGCTCAACCCGCACCGTCCGGCTTCACAACAGCAATGGCAGACGAGAACACAAAGCCCATGACGACCTTGCTCCACACCCGCCGCGCGCTTGGCGTCGGGACCGCCGCCCTGATCGCGCTCGCCGTGGCGCTGCCAGCCTCTGGCCGCGACGTCGCACAGCCGGGCAAGCCCGCGCCCGACTTCACGGCAAAGGACAGCGCGGGCCGCGACGTGGCGCTGTCGAGCTTCAAGGGAAAAACCGTCGTGCTCGAGTGGACCAACCACGACTGCCCCTACGTGAGAAAGCACTACGACGCGGGCAACATGCAGGCGCTGCAGCAGGAGGCGACCGCGAAGGGCGTCGTCTGGCTGTCGATCGTGTCGTCGGCGCCGGGCATGCAGGGTCATGTCAACGGCCTGGAGGCCGAGAAGCTGACCGCTGACCGCCGGGCGCTGCCAACCGCCGTGCTGCTCGATCCGCAGGGCCGCGTCGGGCGTGCGTACGGCGCCACGGCGACGCCGCACATGTACGTGATCGACACGGCGGGTAACCTCGCCTACGCGGGCGCCATCGACGACAAGCCGTCGACCAACCGCGACGACATCAAGGGCGCACGCAACTATGTGCGCGAGGCGATTGTCGCCGTCGCTGCCGGCCAGCCGGTCAAGACGGCGTCGACGCGCGCTTACGGCTGCTCGGTCAAGTACGGCGATCCGCGCAGCTGACGGCCGCTGGTTGGGCCGACGCGGCGGTTTCTCGCTGGGCAACGCTGATGCTACAAACGAAAGGGGCAGCTCAACCGCTGCTCCTTTTTGCGTCCCCACGGGGTCGCATGAACGTTGCCGCGGGGCCTGATGGATACCTTCGTCTTCCTCGCGGTGCTCGGCGCGGCTCTGTGTCATGCGACCTGGAATGCCGGCCTCAAGCTGCGCGTCGATCCGGGCGTCGCGCTCACCATTCTGGCGCTCGCGGGCGCTGCCGTGTCGCTGCCGCTGCTGCTCGTCACGGGCTGGCCGGCAGCTGTGGCGTGGCCCTATCTGGCGGCGTCCGCGCTCGTGCATGTCGTCTACTTCCTGTCGCTTGCCGAGGCTTATCGCCACGGCGATCTCTCCCAGGTCTATCCGATTGCGCGCGGCGTCGCGCCACTGCTGACCACGGTCGGCAGCATCGCCATCCTCGCTGAGCCGGTGGGCGCGCGGGGCCTCCTCGGCATCACGCTACTGGTCGGCGGGGTGCTGCTGCTGGCGATGCCGCGCGAGCGGTCGAAGCACGCCGTCGACCTGCGGGCCATCGGCTTTGCGCTCATCACCGCGCTTATGATCGCGACCTACACGCTGATCGACGGGCGCGGCGCGCAGGTTTCCGGCGATGCGCACGCCTACACGGTCGCGTTCTTCGTGTTGAACGGCCTCGTCATGGGCGCCGTCCGGCTGGTGCGCCAGCGGCCGGAGCTGTTCGCGGCCTTCCGCACGGTGGGCCTGCTCGCGCCGCTGGGCGGTGGTGTCCTGTCGGTCGTCTCGTATTGGGTGGCGCTGTGGGCCATGACCAAGGCGCCGATCGCGCTGGTGGCTGCACTGCGCGAGACGAGCGTGCTGTTTGCTGCAGCTCTCGGCGTGATCTGGCTCAAGGAGCCGCTGAGGCCCGAGCGCATTGCAGCAGCGCTGCTCGTGGTCGCCGGCCTCGTCATGATCCGGCTGGGGTGAAGGCGACGCCCTGCCGGGTCTCGAACGTGGGCGTGATCGTGCCCGACGGCCAGCGCCCGTCATGGGGTCAGACCCGAGGGTCTGACCGCAGCGCGTCGTCAGGTGCCGCGCGGCGGGGCGGCGCGCGATTTCTGTGGGGCTGGCGGCGGCGCGCCACCTTGGCCGAGCTTCTCCGACATCACCGCGATGGTCTTCTGGTAGACCGTGGCCTTGTTCCACTCGGCAATGACGCGGAAGTTGTGGCTTCCCTCCTGCCAGCCTTCGCCCGCTTTCCAGCCGTGCCCCTTGAGGAAATTGGCGGTCGAGGCCAGCATGTCGGGCACGCTGCGCACCAGATCGCGGCGGCCGTCGCCGTCATAGTCGACCGCGTACTTGAAGTAGGAGGCGGGGAGGAACTGCACCTGCCCGATCTCGCCGGCCCAGCCGCCGACGAGCTGTTGCGCCGTCATGTCGCCGCGCTGGATGATCTGCAGCGTGGCGAACAGCTCCTTCCTGAAGAAGTCCGAGCGGCGGCAATCGTAGGCGAGCGTCGCCAGCGAGCGCGGGATGAACATTTTGCCCCCGCCGTCCGCGCCGTAGTTGGTTTCGAGGCCCCAGATCGACACGAGCACGGGCGCGGGCACGCCGAACTGCTTCTCGACACGTTGCAGTAGAACTGCGTGCTGCGCCATCAGGCGGCGACCGCGGTTCAGCAGCGAGTCACCGACCCGCCGGCGATAGAACTCCTCGAACGTCAGCTTGAACGACTTCTGCCCGCGGTCGAGCGAGATCACCTTGTGGTCGTAGCTGACACCCGTGAGGCCGGCCTGGATCACCTCGGGACGCATGCCCTGCGCTGCGGCATAGCCCCGGAAGCGGCCGAGCCAGGCATCAAAGCCCGCGCTGTCGTTGCCGCAGTCGGCGGCCTGAGGCCGCGCCGTGGCGGGCGCCTGTGCCAGGGCGGGTGCCGCGTATCCGGCGACCGCCGCGATGGCGCCGGCAGCGAGGAGTGCGGCCCAACGGCAGGAGAACAGACTACTGGTCACGCGGAGTGCCTCACGATTGTCGGGCTACGAGTTTGGCCCACACTACAAGGCTTCACGGCGTCGGAAATGGGGCAAATGCAATGGCCCGCAGTTTCCCGCCTTGCACAGACCCCAAGCCCGGCACGCTCAGCCCGCCGTGCAGCGGTCAGCGCGTCGGCACGGGCTTCTCGCCGCGATAGTCGTAGAAGCCGCGCTGCGTTTTGCGGCCGAGCCAGCCGGCCTCGACGTACTTCACCAGCAGCGGGCAGGGGCGATACTTCGAGTCAGCCAAGCCCTCGTAGAGCACCTGCATCACCGAGAGGCAGGTATCGAGGCCGATGAAATCGGCAAGCTCGAGCGGACCCATCGGATGGTTGGCGCCGAGCCGCATCGCCTTGTCGATCGCCTCGACGCTGCCGACGCCCTCATAGAGCGTGTAGACGGCCTCGTTGATCATCGGCAGTAGGATGCGATTGACGATGAAGGCCGGGAAATCCTCGCTGACCGCCGTCTGCTTGCCCAGGCTCTCGACGAATTTGCGCGCGATGCCGAACGTGACGTCCTCGGTGGCGATACCGCGAATAAGCTCGACGAGCTGCATCACCGGCACCGGGTTCATGAAGTGAATGCCGATGAAGCGCTCGGGATGGTCGGTAACCGAGGCCAGCCTGGTGATCGAGATCGACGAGGTATTCGACGCCAGGATCGCGTCGGGCTTGGTCTTGCCGCGCAAATCCATGAAAATCTTGCGCTTGACGGCCTCATCCTCGGTGGCAGCTTCGATCACCAAATCGCAATCGCCCAACGCCTCTAGTCCATCGGCAAATTGGATCCGCCCGATGGCGCCTTTCATGTCGCCATCGGTGATCAGGCCGCGCGTCGCCTGACGCGCCATGTTGCGCTGGATGATGCCCAGCGCCTTGTCGAAGGCGTCGCGCTGGATGTCGTTGATCGACACGCTGTAGCCGGCGAGCGCCACCACGTGGGCGATGCCGTTGCCCATCTGGCCGGCGCCGATGATGCCGACCTTCTTGATCACTGCCACAGGCTCGTGCACGGCCGGGTTCTTGCTTCTGACCATCGTGTCGACCACGGGGCTCTCCTCAATCAGCGTGTGCATTGGAACGCGATCACTTGCCGGCCTTGTCCAACGCGGCGCCGAGTTCCGGCAGCGCGGTGAACAGGTCGGCGACGAGACCGTAGTCGGCAACCTGGAAGATCGGCGCCTCGGCATCTTTGTTGATGGCGACGATGACCTTCGAGTCCTTCATGCCGGCGAGATGCTGGATCGCACCCGAGATGCCGACCGCAATGTAGAGCTCGGGCGCCACCACCTTGCCGGTCTGCCCGACCTGGTAGTCATTTGGCACGAAGCCGGCGTCGACCGCGGCGCGCGAGGCGCCCATCGCCGCGCCGAGCTTGTCGGCCACCGGCTCGATGAATTTCTTGAAGTTGTCGCCCGACTGCATGCCGCGGCCACCCGAGATGATGATCCGGGCGCTCGTCAATTCTGGCCGGTCGGACTTCGACAGCTCGGCCTTGTCGAACGCGGACAGGCCCACGACGCCAGCCGCAGTCGCGCTCTCGATCGACGCAGAACCGGTGAGGGCGACCGCGGGGAACGACGCGGTGCGCACGGTGATCACCTTCTTGGCGTCACCCGATTGCACGGTCTGGATGGCGTTGCCCGCGTAGATCGGCCGCTCGAAGGTGTCGGCGGAGATGACCTTGATGATGTCGGAGATCTGCATCACATCGAGCAGTGCGGCGACGCGCGGCAGCACGTTCTTGGCGGACGCGGTCGAGGCCCCGAGCAGTGCCGAGTAGTTCGCCATCATCGGCACGATCAGCGCCGCCATCTCCTCGGCGAGGCCGTTGGCATACTGCGGGGCGTCGGCGACGAGCACCTTGTTGGCGCCGTCGAGCTTGGCGGCGGCGTCCGCCACGGCCTTGCAGTTGGAGCCCGCGACGAGGATATGCACGTCCGCATCGATGGCCTTCGCCGCGCTCATCGCCTTCAGCGTCAGCGCGCCGAGGCGCACATTGTCGTGGTCGGCAAGCAGGAGAACGGCCATGGTCAGATCACTCCCGCATCCTTGAGTTTCGCCACCAGCTCGGCGGGGTCCGCCACCTTGACGCCGGCCTTGCGGCCCGGCGGCTCCGTCGTTTTCAGCACCTTGAGGCGGGGCTTCACATCGACGCCGAGGTCGGCTGGCTTCTTCACGTCGAGCGGCTTCTTCTTGGCCTTCATGATGTTGGGCAGCGAGGCGTAACGTGGCTCGTTCAAGCGCAGATCCGCGGTGATGATCGCTGGCATCTTGAGCTTGACGGTCTCGAGGCCGCCGTCCACTTCGCGCGTCACCGCGATCGATTGTCCCTCGATCACGATCTTGGAGGCGAAGGTGCCCTGCGACCAGCCGGTCAGCGCGGCGAGCATCTGGCCGGTCTGGTTGCAATCGTCGTCGATCGCCTGCTTGCCGAGGATCACCAGACCCGGCTTCTCCGCATCGACCAGAACTTTCAGCAGCTTGGCGACCGCCAGCGGCTCGACCGCGTCGTCGCCCGTGTCGACGAGGATGCCGCGGTCAGCGCCCATGGCAAGCGCGGTGCGGATGGTCTCCTGCGCCTTGGCGGGGCCGACGGAAACCGCCACGATCTCGGTGACCTGGCCCTTTTCCTTCAGCCGGATCGCCTCCTCGATGGCGATCTCGTCGAAAGGGTTCATCGACCTCTTGACGTTGGCGAGTTCGACGCCCGTGCCGTCGCTCTTGACGCGAATTTTGACGTTGTAATCGACGACCCGTTTGACGGGCACCAGAACCTTCATCGCTCACGCTCCCAGAGCAGGCTGCGGCCGGCGGCCCGCGCCGCCGTCTCGATCGGATGCTGCCCAAGTTGTAGGACATGCGCCGCTCGTTGTGCAGCGCGATGCGGCACGCCGCAGTTGAGGCATATTGACCCGCCCGCGGCCCGCCACAGGCAGCCAACCGCTTCTCGCAGTTGCGAGAAGAACCGTAGGGCCGGGTCGATGCCGAGTCAATTGTCGGCGCCAAACAAGGCACCGGCTGTGGTCAACGCTTACGCCGCGAAGGCCCTATGAGACGCTGAAGCGCCAGCGCAATGAGCCGCTCGTCGAACAGCTTCCGCTTCCTCGCCCCAGCTGTGTTTCCACCAGGCCAACGCTCGAGACCAGTTCTGATGGCCTCGATCGTCGGAGCGACGTGTTCCCGATTGATCAGCCAATCAACTGTCGCAAGCAACTCCATACCAAGGGGAGACTCGAAGCCACTGATGAGTGCACTCGTCGCTTCCAATGCAGGCTGATAGTCTTTTGCTTCTTCCGAGCTGAGATAGACCGCGACCCGCTCCTTCTTCGCATCGTCGAACCAGATCACATCAAGCGGGCTAGCATCGGACAACCGTTTGTCACAATGGAGGTAGCTGCCATCCAGCGCATTCAAAAGATGAGTCAAGCGTGGAGCATAAGGTCCGAATTTGTTCGCTTCGAACTTCAGGTCAAGCGGATTGTCTCGTCCGAGATCATCGATCATCCGCTCAAGGAAGTACGCGAGCTTCTGAACCTCAAGCAGTGAGCACTCGATGCCCAGTATCCAGTACCGGCGAACAAGTTCGGCGACCAGCGCCCGGGCGGGCGTCAACTTCTGAACGCCCTCTCGCTTAGCCACGTTCAGGTATTTCGGTGTCGGCTCATAGACAGTCACATCGACGTCCCTTAATGCAGACAAGGCCCCTTCGATCTTCCCACGAACGATCGCCCATTCTAAGCCGCCGTTTCCACTACCGAGGGGCGGCAACGCAACAGTGCGAATGCCTCTCTCCTTGATGACCCGTTCCAGATCAACCAACCCGGCAACAATCCATTCAATTTTCGATGGATACCGCCAATGCTGCTTCGTCGGAAAATTGATGATCCAACGAGGCCCGATCAATTGATTGCGCTCAGTAACGAACATGCGTCCGACCTCGACCTCGTTTCGAGCGCATGCCTTCTTGTAGGCAAGGAAATTCTCAGGGAACGCCTCCTTGAACATTAAGGCAATGCCCTTGCCCATCACGCCTACCGTGTTCACGGTATTGACAAAAGCTTCCGAGTTGGCAGCGAGTAGATTTCCCTGAGTGAATGTTATCATTGAAAGTACCAGTCCGGTTTGGAGATAATCTTAAGGTCGAGGCCGTACTTCATTCCCGTCAAATCTTTCGCAACGCTGTCATTGCAACAGACTATCCCACGAAGCTGCTCGATGGGCAGATGTCGATATATCAAGGCCTCGGCCTGATATCGTTCGAACTTTCCTGGATCATCAGGATTGCGCTTGAAGTCGCGCTGCTGAAGGATCTCCCAGTCAACTGCGCCGATTTTCGATAGGTCCGTGAAGAATTGCGCCGTCTGCAAATACGCATGCCTGTCGGTGAAGATAAATTTCTTCCCACTCAGGTGGAGATCGCGCAAAGACGACACTAAAATTACGATTTCTTCATTCGGTCGCTTCTGCACGCCGCCCCACCCCGTCCGAATGTTATAGAGCATTGGGGAGTAGGGCGTAAAAT
>JANOJW010000545.1:0-2206 GCA_031418955.1 Hyphomicrobiales bacterium
AGGACCCGCCCATGATCAAGCCCCCGCACGCGCAGATCCCTGGCATCTATCATCGACGTGTCGGCGACATCACGGTCACCTGTGTCAGCGACGGGTTTCTCGACGGCAATCTCGAGGTTCTCAAGAACATTACGCAGGACGACGCGCGCCAGATCCTGAGCGAGAATTTCCGCCCGGCGCGACGCACGGCGGTGAACTGCTTCCTGATCTATTCGGCGGGCCGATTGGCGCTGGTCGAGACCGGGTGCGGCACCTACATGGCGGCAACCGGCGGGCAGCTGCTCAACAACCTGAAGGCCGCCGGCATCGATCCCTCGTCGATCGACACGGTGCTGCTGACCCACATGCATCCCGACCACTCGGCGGGCCTCACCAGCATGGCGACGGGCAAGACCCACTTCGCGAACGCCGAACTCGTCATGCACGAGAACGAGCCCAAGCACTGGTTCGACGATGCGGCGTTCGCGCGCGGCAACGAGCGCGAGCAGAAACTGTTCTTCCAGGCTGGCCGCGAGCAGGTCGAGCCCTATCGAAAGCGCTGGCGCTTGTTCCAGAAGGGCGAGGTGTTTCCAGGTGTGACGGCGATGCCGTTCCATGGCCACACGCCAGGTCACACCGGCTACATGGTGAGTTCGGGAGCTGAGCAACTGCTGATCTGGGGCGACATCGTGCATGTGCCCGAGGTGCAGACGGCGCGGCCCGAGGTCTGCATGGCCTTCGACAGCGACGCCGACCAGGCGCAGGCGACGCGCCGCCGGGTGTTCGACATGGTGGCGACCGACAAGCTGCTGGTCACCGGCATGCACCTGCACTTCCCGGGCTTCTCGCGGCTGGTAAAGCAGGGGACTGGCTATCGGCTGATTCCGGCCGCCTGGGAGCAAGCACTGTGAGATTTGCGGGCAGCAGGCCGCGGAGTGATTAACCAGCCGCTCGCAATTTCGTGCAGAAACTTATCCCCGCGCACTCCGGCGGCCGCATACTACGCGTGTCCAACGGATCGCGGATGCATGCTCCGCCGTCCTTTGGATGCAGACCGGTTTGCCAGCTCAGCAGAACCGGGATCGACTGCGAGGGCGCCGTTCGGCTGCCTTTCCTTGCCTGGCGCATCCGATGCACGCGAAGCATCCGCGCCAGGACCGGCGTCGATGCTCACCGCATCCACGCCGAACGACGGTGGCCGGACGGCATCCTCCATCGATCGCACGAGGCGCCTGATCAGATCGGGTGCCCAGCAATCGCCAAACAACGGGGTCTGGAGAAGCCGGACGCCGGACGTCGGCGTTGCATGAGGAGACAGCACACAACCCGGCTCAAATCCCCTTGCAGGCGGCGAGCTTGTCCTTGATCTGGCCAATCTCGGTGCGGAAGTTGCGCATCGCCTCGCCCTGGGCCTGCTGGCACATGGCCTTCAGCATGCGGGGGGTGAGGTTCTGGTGGATGAACTTTTTGGCGATATCGTTGATGACCGGCGGCAGCGGCTCGTCGTCCTTCCAGCCCATCCAGTCGGAGAACATCTTCACGCCGTCGCAGACCATCTCGATGGTCTCGGGCGCCGTCTTCTCGATCGCGTCGAGCTGATCGAGCTTGCCCTGCATGTCCTTGACGCTCTTTTCGGAGCAGTCGGCCTTGGCCTCGAACGGCGCCGGCGGACCCTGCGGCGGGCCCGGCTGCACTTGGGCTTGCGCCACGGATGCCGACGCTGCCAGACCGGCCGCCAGCAGAAGTCCCAATGCCATGCGTTTGGCCTGCATGAGCCACACTCCTCCGATGCCACACCGACACGATGCGGCCAGATTGCGGCGACGCCGTGGTCGGTCGGAGCCCGCGCCACACGCCACGGCAAACTGGAGGGGCTGCCGTGCCGTCGGCACGCCGCGAGGGCCTGGCGAACTGGTGTAATATAAGGTGCCATCAAGTCCCCTCTCCCCATTGCCTGCACTTCAATGGGGAGAGGGTTTGGGTGAGGGGCGGCAACGAGCTCAGATCGAGCAAGCGGTCGCCCCTCACCCCGACCCTCTCTCGGCCAAGGAAATCGTCGCGCTACGCGAACGCGAGGGCGTCAGTCAGGCCGTTCTGGCGCGTCACCTCAATGTTGCGGTGAAGCGGGTCGGCGAATGGGAGCGCGGCCAGAAGCGCCGGTGGTCGTACTGTTCTCGGATCACAACGCCACCCCAACCCATCCCCATCAAGGTTGGTGGGCGACGGG
>JANOJW010000546.1:0-5430 GCA_031418955.1 Hyphomicrobiales bacterium
AACTGGGAAGCGGCGCATTGATGTGCACGTAGGCTGGCGTCATGGGGGCCCGAGCGTGTGAGTGGTGCACCTAGCTGGACCCCGCGCGACCCAGCATACACGAGCACCGCACGTCGGGTGATGCTGGGTCGCGCGGGGTCCATAGTTGGGCATCCTCTCACACGCTCGGGCCCGCTTGACGCCAGCCTACGTCGTCGCGAGCGCTTCCCGGCTTTTGACGCGCTCGCGGCGCCAAGCGTAGAGGCCGGACGCGAGGATGATCGCACCGCCCGCGAGAGTCCAGCGGTCGGGCAAGTCGCCGAACACCAGCCAGCCGATCAAGATCGCCCACAGGAACATCGTGTAGCCGTAGGGTTGCAGCACGCTCGCCTCGGTGAGAGACAGCGCCCTGATCAGGGCCAGGTGCGCGCCCGCCCCCATCAGCGCGATGGCGACAAGCATGGCCCAGCCCTTGGCATCGGGGTTGGTCCACATGAAGGGCCCGACGAGGGACGTGGCGCCGAGGCCGACGACGGCTGACCACAGCCACGTCGTGTCGCTTTCGTCGGTGCGTGCACACATCCGCACCAGGATCTGGTAGATGCCCCAGAGCACTGCGCCCAACAGCGCGATCAGAATCGGCGTGCCGATCTCCTGGAAGCCCGGACGCACGATCAGTAGCACGCCGAGGAAGCCGGCAACGACGGCGAGCCAGCGCCGCCAGCCGACGCGCTCGCCGAGCAGCGGCATGGACAGCGCGATCACGATCAGCGGCGAGGCGGCGGCAAGCGCGTGCACGTCGGCGAGCGGCAGGTAGGTGAAGGCAAGCACGAAGATGCCGTTCTCGACGACGATCAGCAGCGCGCGAGCGAGCTGCAGCCACGGCTGCTTGGACCGCCAGACCTGGTCGAGGCCCTTGTGGCGAAGCACGAAGACGGCGAGCAGCGTAAACAGGATGTAGCGGACCCACAGGATCTGCGGGATCGACAACGAGCCGGCGAGCACCTTGCTGATGCCGTCCATCGCGGCGAAGCAGAACATGGCACCGAGGGTCCACAGGATGCCGGCGCGCGTTGCGGCGGCAGACGACGCTGTCATGGGCGTGACCCCGTCGCGGCGCCGGTGTCGTCGTGCACGGTGCGCCAGACGACGAGCAACGCGATGGTGAGCAGCAGCGCCGCGACGAGATAGGGCGCGCCGGGGAATGGCGCGCCGCGCTCCGGGTCGATGCCGAAGGCGAATGCAATCGTAAACAACGTCGGCGCGATCAGGCTTGCGACGCCCATCAAGCTCGAGCCGGCGCCCTGGAGACGGCCTTGGCTGTCGGCACCGACGAGACTTGTCATCAAACCCTGAGCGGCTGGACCGATGAACCCCCAGAGCGCCATCACCGGCATCGTCGCCCAGAACACCAGCGTGCTGTTGGCGAGCGCCATCACGATGAAGCTCACGGTGCCCAGGCCCATGCCGAGCAACATCGCCTTGCGTTCGCCAAGCGCCGATACCACGGGTCGCACGAGCGCGCCCTGCACGATCGCCGAGCAGACACCGAAGCCCGCGAGCGAGAGCCCGACCATGCCGGCGTCCCATCCGAACCGGTACCCGGCGTGCAGCACGAACACCGCCGGAAATACGCCGTGCGCGAGGTGATAGAGGAACATCGCGCCGGAGAGCCTGAGCAGCAAGGGATGGGACGCCAGCAGGCGCAGTGCGCCGATGGGATTGGCGGTTTTCCAGGTGAAGGCGCTGCGCCTTTCCGGGGGGAGCGATTCGGGCAGCACGAAGTAGCCGTAGGCGGTGCTCGCGAGGCTCGCCGCCGCCGCCACCCAGAACGGCAGGCGCGGATCGCTGGCGCCGAGCAACCCGCCGATCGCGGGGCCGAGCACGAAGCCGAGCCCGAAGGCGGCGCCGATCAATCCGAACTTGGCCGCGCGCTCGGCCGGCGGCGTTACGTCGGCAATGTAGGCGGTGGCGGTGGAGAAGGTCGCTGCCGTGATGCCGGAGATGACGCGGCCGACGAACAGCCAGACGAGGCTCGGCGCCAGCGCCATCAGGATGTAGTCGAGGCCGAGCCCGAGACTCGAGAGCAGCAACACCGGTCGGCGGCCAAAGCGATCCGATAGCGCGCCCATCAGCGGCGAGGCAAGCAACTGCATCAGCGCCCAAACGGTGCCAAAAATGCCGAACACCAGGGCTGCATCGCGTGTCGATCCGGCCATCTGCTCGACGAGCTTGGGCAGCACCGGAATGACGAGACCGAGCGCGAGCACGTCGAGCACGACCGTGACCAGCACGAACGCGACCGCGGCTGGGCGCGCGGTGGCCGAGGGGCTGGTCATGACGCGGCCCGGGGCGCAGTCGACGCAGGCCACGCTGCGGTTTGCCGGATCGCCTCGCCGAGCACCATCGCGGCGGCTACGGCCACGTTGAGCGAGCGCAGTCCGGGGGCGACTGGAATGCGCACGCGCAGGTCGGCTGCGGCATGAACGGCTTGCGGCACGCCGGCGCTTTCGCGGCCGAGCATCAGCGTGTCGCCATGGCGGTACGCAGCTGCGCAGTAGTGTTCCGACGCTGCCGTCGTCAGAAGAACGAGCCGCCGGCCAGCCGTGCGCCGCTCGGCCTCGAAGGCGTCGAACGAGACATGCCGCGTGATTACGACATGGGCCAAGTAGTCGAGCGCGGCGCGCTTCAGCGCCCGGTCGCTCATGTCGAAGCCCGTCGGGCCGATCACGTCGACGGGGACGCCCAGGCACGCGGCGAGCCGCAGCATGGTGCCGGTGTTTTGCGGGATGTCGGGCTGATAGAGGGCTAAGCGCATGGAGCTTCCTGACAAACCCGGCGGCAAAGGAACAGCGGGACGTTCGCCGGGGGCCGCGACGGGGTGGACGAAGGCAGAGAGCGCCCTTAGCATCTGCGATCATTCAGCCAGTCGGAGGATAACTGCGCCGTGGACCGCTATCCCGATTTCGTCGATTCGACCGCCATTGTCGAGAACGTCAAGGCTCTCGGCGAGCGCCTCGCCGCCGAAGGCTACATATTCATCCGCGGCCTGCTGCCGGCCGCGACGATCCGCACCGTCCGCTCGCGCCTCCTGGCCAAGGCGGCGTTGGGTGGCTGGCTCGATTCGACGCATCCCGTCGAAGCCGGGATCGCCAACCAGGAAGCGGCCTGCAAGGATCCGGAAGAGGCCTACATGCGCGTGTTCCGCGACTTGTGGGCCGACGAGGAGCTGCATCGCTTGCGCATTCACCCGCGCGTGCTGGCGCTGTTTTCTCGCATCTTCGGGGAGCCCGCGCTGGCGCATCCGATGTTTGTCCAGCGCAACATCTTCCCGCAGTCGGGCAGCTTCGACTTCACCACGGGCGTGCATCAGGACCGCGTGCACATCGGCGGCGCGACGAGCTATGCGCTGTGGATGCCGCTTGGCGATTGCCCGCGTGAGAAGGGCGCGTTGGCCGTTGCCGCGGGCTCGCACACCAGCGGCATTCTCGAGACCAAGGTGGGCTCGGGCGCTGGCGGCATGGATATCGCCGTGCCGATCCCCGGCAGCTGGGCGACGGGCGCGTTCGCCGCCGGCGATGCGCTGATCTTCGCGGACGTCACCGTGCACAAGGCGCTGCCCAATCGCACGCGCGAAATCCGCATGTCGTTCGACGCCCGGTTCCAACCGGCGAGCCAGCCGGTCGCCGACACCAACATGGTGCCCTACCCAGGATGCGGCACCTGGGACGAAGTGTACGCCGGCTGGCAAAACGGCGACGGTCGGTACTACTGGAAAGGCATGTCGTTGAACGTCGTCCCGCTCGACCGCAGCCATTACGAGCAGCGCGACGCCATGGCTTTCGAGATGGCCGAGCGTGGCGACCGCGACGCGCGCGACGCGATTCTGCGCATCATCCAGCGCGACAAGCGCCCGGACAAGCGGGCCAGGGCCGAGGCTCTGCTTGCCCGTCTGGATGGGTGAAGCCAGACGTCGCATAGCCCCCGCCGGCCGACCGCGATGGCCGTTGCACGCGACCATGATGCAATTCGGGCGACCTGCTCTAACCGGCGCGCTCGGACTGGTAGCGCTTCCAGATCGCCTTCTCGCCAAGGCTCTCCACATAGGCGGTATGCCTCGCTTCATCAGCCGCCGCGAGACGGGGCGGCAGCGGCGCCGGCCGGGGCTTTGCAACCTGGCCGCGCTGGCCGCCCGACAAGGCGGCCGTTCTCGCCGCTAGCGCGCTCGATGCCAGCTCAAGCGTGGCCTGGCGTTCACCCAGCAGCTCGACGTAGACGCGAGCCAGAAGCAGCGAGTCGACGAGCGCGCCGTGCTTGTCGCGCTTCGAATTGTCGACGCCGAACCGTTTGCACAGGGCGTCGAGACTCGCCGGCGCACCTGGAAACTTGCGCCGCGTGATGGCCAGCGTATCGACGAGGCGTTCGGCCCCAATCTCGGGAAGCTTCAAGCGCGCCAGCTCGGCGTTGAGAAAGCCGGCGTCGAAGCTCGCATTGTGGATCACCAGTGGCGCATCTCCAATGAACTCCAGGAAATCGCGCACCACGTCCTTGAACAGCGGCTTGTCCCTGAGAAACGCGTTCGAGAGGCCGTGAATGCGTTCGGCGTCCGGATGGACGGGCTGAGTCTCGGGGGAGACAAACGCATGAAACTCGCGGCCGGTCGGGATGCGATTGACGATCTCGACGCAGCCCAGCTCGATCAGCCGGTCGCCCTTGCGGTGGTCGAGGCCGGTGGTTTCCGTGTCGAGGACGATCTCGCGCAGCATCGGTTGAGTTCCAAAGTCCCAAACGCGCACATTGTTAAGGAGGCGCAGCAACTCCCCTGCGGGGAGCCGGCCGCTGCGCCGTGGCATCAGGCCCAATGCTTCTGATAGGCCGTGCCTAGCCGACCACGAAGCAATGCAACGATCTTATCGATTTGCGCCTCGGACTCGGGGATCGTCTTGCTGGTGTCCACAACGAAATCGGCGCGACGACGCTTTTCAGCGTCTGGCACCTGACGCGACAGGATCTGCTCGAGCTTCTCGGGTGTCATGCCGGGCCGGGCCAGAACGCGCTGTCGTTGCAGTTCGGCCGGGGCGGATACGACGACCGTCACATCGACGCGCTTCTCGCCGCCGCCCTCGAATAGTAGCGGGATTTCCAGCACGGCCATCCCAGCGCCGCGCGCGGCTTCAGCCTGCAGCAGCGCTTTTTCGGCCGCATGCACCATCGGATGCACGATCGCTTCGAGGTGCTTGAAGCCCGATGGATCCTTCAGGAGTGCGGCGGCAAGCTTCTGGCGGTCCACACCTTCTGCACGGGTGGTTCCAGGGAACTCGGCCTCGATCGGCGCTACCGCTGCACCCTTATAGAGCTTGTGCACCTCGGCGTCGGCATCGATCACGGCAAGTCCGAGCGCACGGAAACGCGCGGCGGCGGTCGACTTGCCCATGCCGATAGAGCCAGTGA
>JANOJW010000547.1:0-5061 GCA_031418955.1 Hyphomicrobiales bacterium
GGGCGAACAGCATGAGCTTCCTCGCCTGATACCAGGAGCTGAGGATCGATACGACGACGATGGCCGAGAGCACCACCGCGACCATGGTGCCGATCTGCAGGTTCGAGGGCCTGAAGGTCTCCAGCCGGCCGAGGTTGCCGAAGCCGATCGTCGCCAGGACGCCGACGATGACCGCGATGTAGAGGAACAGCACGCCGCACCACAGCACGGCGAACGGCGGATAGAGCGGGCCGGAGCTGCCCTCGAACTTGAGGCTCTCGCTGCCGAACGTGGTCTCGTTGTTCAGGCGCTTCTGCAGCTCGATGGCCCGCTGCGGCGCAAACCAGCCCATCGTCATGCCGAGCAGCATCGACGTCCAGATCCACAGCCACGCGAACGATTTGGGGCTGCCCGACATGCCGCCGCGAATGCCGCGCCACAGCGTGCGGCGCAGCCGATAGCGGCGCGCCCGGTAGATGGCGATGCCCATGAACAGGAAAATGATGACGTAGACGACGACGCCCATGAGATCGTTGAGGGGACTGTCGGGTCCGGCAATGAACACGACTGCGAGCGAGAGCGCGAAGATCGGGACGAAGAAGACGGCAAAGGCGAACAGAAAGCCCTTGAACAGCTCGCCCCCTGTCCCCGCGTAGGCGAACGGCTCGCCTTGCAGCCGCACCGACGACCAAAGTCGCTTGCGCACCTCGGTCTTGCCCCAGAAGCTGTAGATGCCGAGGGTCACGATCGAGAGCAGGAAATTGATGAACGCAAGGCCTGTCATCTCCCATGGGCTGCCGGCCCACGAGAGTATGGCTGGCTCGCCGCGGTCGGCGTCCGCCACGGCCGGGGGCGGTGGCGCAGGCGCGTCTGGCGCTGCCGGCTGCACGAGGCCGATGAGATCCTCGGGTGCCCGATAAACCGAACGCCCGCTATCAGGCCCCATACCATCAGGCCCCATGACCGCCTCCTCGCATGGCCTTAACCGCCATCAGCCAGACAGGCAAACCTGTCGGACTGATGGCAACCCGGCGTGCATGCACGATCCGTGCCCGCCGTTCACTTCGGCGCCATTACTTCGGCGACGGACCGAACCGGTTGGCGCCGGGCTGGGAATCGCTGGCCAGCCAGACGATCATCACAATGGCCAGGATCACACCCAGCAACATGATGACACCGCCGATGATGGACAATGTCGTATCGGGCTGATTGGCATTGTTGACAAATGCCATTGCCAGAACCGTGCCGCCGATCAAGAGAGGAACCAACGGCCCAAGCTGCCACCAGCCGGAGCGGTCCGTATCGTGGAGCCGTCGGGCCGATACCGCGATGTAAGGGATGAGCGCCGCGAGCGTGATAACAATGCCGACGAACGGAATGAGGCCGGTGACGAACACGAACAGGTAGAACCACCAGAACTCGGATCGGCGCGCGCGTCCGCTGAAGTTAAAATAGTTGGAGAAGCACGTCTTGATCGCCGTCATGAAATCCATGGGTGTCTCCCGTTGTTTTAGCGTGCACTCACTTCGGCGCAGGACCATACGCATTGGCGCCGGGCAGACTGTCAGACGCCAGCCAGAACACTTGCAGGGCGACGCCGACCAGCGACGCGATCACGCCGGCCCAGATGACGTGCGGGTTGCCGATCGCCCACATCAGGAGCGTGGCTGCCAGCAGTGGCAGGAACGGCAACAGCAGCCACCAGCCCGAGCGGCCGGTGTCGTGCAGGCGGCGCGCGCCGGCCGCGAAGACGGGGAGCGCCATGCCGAGCCCAAAGACGCCGTTCAGCATTTGCAATCCCAGTACGCCGTCGACGACCCCGAGCAGCACGTGTCCCGCAGCCAGGAACAGAAAAAACCACCAGTACTCCGAACGGCGGCCCCGGCCGCTGAAGTCGGCATATTTCGTCAGGCAGTCGCGTACCGCAGTCATGAAATCCATTGCGCATTCCCAGACGGAACTGCTGACTCGATTGAAGCCGGACACCGGCCAAGGACGATGCGCTCCCGTGCACGGAGCTTCGCTGCCGACTCAATGCCCGACGCCGCGACCTGATCCCCGAGCCGCCGGACTGTCGAGCACAATCCACGATGAAGCCCACTTAAATTGACACGACGTGGCAGACCAGCACTAGCGTGGCCATTGGGGTGACGCCCCGTTGCCGTGACCGTGGCAGCTGCCGGTGGACAGCCGCACTTTCCCTCTTCGAATCAGATCGATGTCGCTCTATTGTGAAATTCCATGGCGCGCTACATCTTCATCACCGGCGGCGTGGTGTCTTCGCTCGGCAAGGGGCTGGCTTCAGCGGCCCTCGGAGCGCTTCTTCAAGCCCGCGGATACACGGTTCGGCTGAAAAAGCTGGACCCGTATCTGAATGTCGACCCCGGGACCATGAGTCCCTATCAGCACGGCGAGGTGTTCGTCACCGACGACGGCGCCGAGACCGATCTCGACCTCGGCCACTACGAACGCTTCACCGGCGTGCCGGCGCAGAAGTCCGACAACATCACCACCGGCTGCATCTACCAGGAGATCCTGGCCAAGGAGCGCCGCGGCGACTATCTGGGCGGCACCGTGCAGGTGGTGCCCCACGTCACCAACGCCATCAAGGACTTCGTGCTCGCGGGCAACGACGGCGTCGATTTCGTACTGATCGAGGTCGGCGGCACCGTCGGCGACATCGAGGGCCTGCCGTTCTTCGAGGCGATCCGGCAGCTCGGCAACGACCTTCCGCGCAACCACTCGGTCTATGTGCACCTGACGCTGTTGCCGTGGATCCCGTCCGCCGGCGAGCTGAAAACCAAGCCGACGCAGCACTCCGTCAAGGAACTGCGCTCGATCGGCATCCAGCCCGACGTGCTGCTCTGCCGCTCCGACCGCGACATCCCGAAGGGCGAACGGAAAAAGATCGCGCTGTTCTGCAACGTGCGCGAGACGGCGGTCATCCAGGGGCTCGACGTCGCGTCGATCTACGACGTGCCGCTCGCCTATCACCGCGAGGGTTTTGACCGCGAGGTGCTGGCTGCGTTCGGCATCGAGGGGGCGCCCGCCCCCAAGCTCGACCGCTGGGAGGGCATCTCCCGGGCCATCGCCAGCCCCGAGGGCGAGGTCACGATCGCCATCGTGGGCAAGTACACGGAGCTGAAGGACGCCTACAAGTCGCTGATCGAGGCGCTGGTGCACGGCGGCATCGCCAACAACGTCAAGGTCCGCCTCGCCTGGATCGAGAGCGAGATCTTCGAGAGCGAGGATCCAGCACCTCATCTGGAAGGCGTACACGGCATCTTGGTGCCGGGTGGCTTCGGCGAACGGGGTGCTGAGGGCAAGATCCTCGCTGCACGGTTCGCGCGCGAGCGGCATGTACCCTACTTCGGCATTTGCTTTGGCATGCAGATGGCGGTGATCGAGGCCGCGCGCCATCTCTGCGGCATCAAGACCGCATCGTCGACCGAGTTCGGGCCGGCCGAGGAAGCCGTGGTCGGCCTGATGACGGAGTGGATGCGCGGTAACGAACTCGAGCAACGCAAGACCGGCGGCAATCTGGGCGGCACCATGCGTCTCGGTGCCTACGAAGCGAGCCTCGGCCGCGACACGCGCATTGCCCGCATCTATGGCGGCACGCGCATCTCGGAACGTCACCGCCACCGCTACGAGGTCAACATGCGCTATCGGGAGCGGCTGGAAAAGGCCGGCATGGTGTTCTGCGGCCTGTCGCCCGACGGCCTGCTGCCCGAAACGATCGAGTTCCCCGACCATCCGTGGTTCATCGGCGTGCAGTATCACCCCGAGCTCAAATCCCGCCCCTTCGAGCCCCACCCGCTGTTCGCCAGCTTCATCGGCGCCGCAGTCGAGCAAAGCAGGCTGGTGTAGTGGAGGCGGGGGCATGCCGTCCTGTGACGGCGTCCCGTGACGGCTAAAGACTGGATGTGGAACGCGCTTTAGGGTGCGATCCGTCCGGGAAATCGGGCGTTGATGGCTCGGCCGGCAGCAAGCGGCAGCCGCGGCGCTCAGCTGCCGCCCTTGGTGCCCTGGGCGACGGCCAGCCGATCCGTGAACGAGCCCTTGGCAGCCGGCTGCTGCCGTCGCAGCGCGCGCTTCAGTGACGGTTCGTGCACGTTCGGCTCCGCCGGAGCTACGGCTGCGGCCACGGGCGCTGCCTGGACGGCCGGTTCTTCGGCGGGCGCATCCGGCAGTTTCGCGGCCGTAGCGGCCGCCTCCACCGTCTCCACCACCACCGTCTCGCTCAGCGCCAGATCCGGCGCTGCCCCCCCGGCAGCGGCCTCCAGCCCGGCGATCCGCGCCCGGGCGTCCCATAGCTCGTCGGTGATCATGATCGCGGCCATCAGCAGCAGCCGCTCGTCGCCCGAGTTCTTGAACTCATAGGAGAGGTCGTCGATGCGCTGGCGGATATGGTCGGCGAGGTCGAGCAGCCGCGCCTCTTCGCCGTCGCCGCAGCTCAAGCGATAGTTTCGGCCGTTCAGTTGGACGGTGACCTGCCCCATGATGCCCCTCGGCCGGCGCCTCTTACTTGGCGCCTCCAGATGCCCACAAGCATCCGGCGCAAAAATCGGCGCTCGCGCCCGAATCACGCATCACTCGTCGGCGAGACTATGCAGGGAATCGATAACCCAATCAATGCGGTTGAGCACCTGATCGCGGGTTCGCTCCAGCTCCGCGATGCGGTCCCGGGCCACCTCGAGCTCAGCCAACAGCCGATCCCGCTCGGCCTCCAGCGCGCGCACGTCGGCGGGCTTGGCTTGGGCAACATGTACAGGAGCGACAACGGGTTTGGTTGCGGCCGCCGGAGCCGGCGCGGGGCGCACGCAGGCTGCCGCCTTGACGGCACGCTTCCTCGCTTTTGCCTCCCGCTCTGCCATGCTGCCGCCGTTGCCTCAAGTCTCGACGCGGGCACTCGAATCCAGGAGTAGCGCAAACCATAGGGACGTCCCGCCGCCTGCGTCAACAGCGGATCTACAACTCGTTGTGGGCAGCCGTGGGGCGGGGGTGACGCGAGGTCGCGTCAACTCGTCAATAGTCGCGGAGTGTGTGCCGTACCACCAGCGCGGTCGTCCGTCCGCCAAG